>JAJYBT010000368.1 GCA_021778875.1 Acidobacteriota bacterium
TCAGAGAATACGGGGCTCTGGAGGTTAAGCACGCTCTCATCCATGAAGGCGACGCAGGCAAAGACTCCCATCTGCACGGTCTCGCTGGAATAACCGAGCGACCGCGCTTCCTGCATCGCCGCCTGCAGAGAGCGGCGCATCTGAGCGCGAAAACTTTCCGAGTCCTGGACCTGCTGCCGCTGGAAGCGCACGCGCACGATGGCGGTGAGCACCTCCTGGAAGCAGAGCGCCAGGCTGTTGACGCGGGCTGTAGTCATTACGATGGCTCCACGATGACGGTGAGATCGAATTCCGGCTGGGAGATTTCTCCGGGGATGTAGATACCGACGCTGCGCGTCTGCAGGATGTGTTCCCAGCAGGGGCCGGTTGTTTCAACGGCGAAGTATTGCATGTCGGCCTCGGCGCGGATGGCGGTGGGCGGCACGGGCAGGTGGGTAAGCGTCATGCCGGGCAGGGCGCGCTTGACCAGTTCCGGAACGAACTTGGAAGAACACACTTTGACGAGCCTGGGGGTGAGCCGCAGCAGATCGGACTCGCCTATTGCCGAGCGGATGCCGAAGATCCAGCGCGCGCGGCGCAGGCAGCGCTCGTCGCGGACTTCGGCGGCCTGAATGTATGGCTCGAGGGGCTGGAATTCGAGGGTGACGGTATTCGATGGGACGACGATTTCGAGATGCCGTCGGATGTGAGCGTCGAGGGCGCGGAAAGCGGGGCCGGGATTGCGATGGTCGTAGGCGGGAAGCTGGCGCAGGTCGGAGTCGAGAGCGAAGGTGCAGAGCGCGCCGGCCAGCCGCGAAAGCTCGATGAAGACATCCTCAGGATGGGCGTGCCGCGTGACGGTGAGGTGCTGCAGCGGCGGAATGGCGCTCTGCAGCGCATGGAGAAACCAGTAGTTGGCCACGTCAAGCGCGGCGGTACCGGCCTCGAATCGGCCCTGGCGGCGGGCGCTTCGGGAGACTGTGGCGCTTTTCTCGCCGGCGGCGTCGAGCAGGCGGCGAACAAGGAGCATGAGTGGCTCGCTGGCGCTGATGCGCAGACAGGGGGGGATGAACTCCTCGTCGCAGACAAGGGAGCCGCGGCCATCGCGGAGGATGCGCGCGATGGGAATGGAAAGCACGTCGGGGGTCAGCTCGGCTTCCGTCATGAGACGGATGTTCTTCTGGCCGAGGTCGATTTCGCGCTCGTCGATTCCGTTGGTTTCGTCGCGCAGGAGCCGCTGCATCCGCGAGAAGCGTCCGCCCGTCGCAGCGGACAGGTCGCAGTCGAAGCCGTTGTCCCGGCGGCTGGGCACGGTGAGGTAGAGCGGAAGGACGGCGTCGGTGGAGGGGAAGACTTCCAGCAGGTTTCGAATTGGCGGCGCCGGGTCGGAATTTGGCAATTCGAAGGGAAGGCCGTCCGGGAAAATTCCGGAGGCATGGAGCAGGGCGGCCGTGCCGTTACGCAACGCCTTGGGATCAAGCTCAGCGTGCAGCAATCCCCAGGGCTCGCGCCACAGGCAAGCTGCAAGGAAGGCCATTGAATCTTCGAAGTAGCGGCTTTGTGTCTGAAAATGATGAGGGCTGAGATACATTCCCTCAGACCAGACGACCCGTGACAGGAATTTCATAGCTTTCGAACCGTAGGGGCAAACGCGACTGTTGGGGAGGTTACTGCCAGTTGCAACCACCGAGGCAATGAGCGTGACCGGCTTTTCTTCCCAAGCCTGACCTCATTACCAAAATGACTGACAATTGTGTTTGCATCGTAGGCTGCCAACCCTTTACTGTCAAGCCATAGCAATGCTGGTCTGGTGTATGAAAACCAGACAATCAAGTGTAATCGGGGTGGGCATGCATGGACGCGTCCAGATTTCCTTTTGACGAACAGGATTCTGCCGGCAGGAAAGAGCCATTGGAAGGGCAACCGTCGAGCGCAACAGGAGTCTTCGGTATGAGTTCGATTCCGAGCGCGAGCGCGGAGGAGGACCTGCTGGCGTCGCTTGCGAAGCAGGCAGAGCCAGCGCCTGCCACTCCGGCTCCTGTGCCGCCTGCGGCCGCCCCGACCCCTGCTGCCTCTGCGGGCGCAGGAGACTTTACGCGGATGTTGCAGGCGCTGAAAACGCCGGAGCCATCGGCTTCAACCGCGACACCGAAGCCGGCAGAGGATCTGGCAAAGGCATTCAGCCCCGTATCCGTGGAGAAGAAGCCGTCTCCGGAACCGGCAGCGGCATCGGCCGGGCAAGCTGTCTTCAGCACGCCGGTGCAACCGGCGAGCCCTCCGGCTGCGGCGGCGGGGTCCGCTTCTCCGGGCAGCTCTGCGCACCCGGGCAGCTTTACGCAGATGTTCAGCACGATCGGCACCAAGGCCGAGGCCGTGCCGGCTGCTCCGCCATTCACGCCTGTGCAGTCGGCTGCCGCGCCACCGCCGGCGAGCGCACCGGGCGCACCGAAATCCTCGGGGCCGGGAGAATTCACAAGAATCTTTCAGGGCCTTCCGGAAAGCGGCGGAGCCAAAGAGACGGCTCTGCCCGCCGCGCCGCTTGAGCCGCCCCGCAGCGCAGAGCCGGGCGCGTTCACGCGGATGTTCTCAAGCCCGGGTGCGGGCTCGCTCCAGCAGGATGACCCGCTGAAGGCGCTCAAGCCTGAACCGCTTCCCGAGAGCAGCTACAAATTCGTGCCAAGTCCGGCGCGACCCGCGGAGCCGCCTGTTCCCGCGCAGGGCGGTTTCACGCAACTGTTGCAAGCTTTGAATCAGGAACCGGCCGCAAAGACTCCTGAGCCGCCGCTGTCTCCGGCTCCGTTTGCTCCGCTTGCCCCGCCTGCTCCCGCATCCCCTGCGGGCGCCGGTGGGTTCACGCAGCTTTTGCAGACTCTTTCGGCTCAGCCAGACGCTCCGCAGCCGGCAGCTCCACCGTTTGCTCCGCTGCCGTCTGCTCCGCCGATGGCTGCACCGTACGTGGCAGCACCGCCGTATGCGCCGCCCATGATGCCGCCTGCTCCGGCAACTCCGCCGTTGTCGAGCGGGCCGGGTGAATTTACGCGGGTAATTTCCGGCTCGGCATTGCGCGATTTGCAAAGCCAGAGCGGCGCGCAGGCTCCGCCACCGCCACCGGCCGCTGCGCCCATGGGTCAACCGGGCTGGCCAGTCGCGGGGATTCCCAGGCCGCCGGCGATTCCCATGCCACAGGCTGCGCCAGCGCAGGCTGCAGCACCGCATTTTGCGCCGCCGGCATTCGCATTTCCGCCGGCGCCCGCGCCACCTTCGCCTGCTGCTCCTGCACCGGCGCAAGGCGGCGTGCAGAAATATCTGCCGCTGATCCTGGTGCTGAATGTCTTCCTGTTGCTGGCGATCGTGCTGATTCTGATTTTCTTCCTGCGGCACAAGTAGCGGCAAGAAGGAAATCAGTCCGCGTTGGCGAAGAGGAAGATGAGTTCCATTTCAGGGTTGAGAATCTCTCCCGGCATATAGACGGCAAAGTTGCGCGCACGCACAACGGCTTCCCATACGGTCCCGCTTCGCTCCAGGCTGAAGTACTGGTAGCGGAGCTTGACGGGGATGGCTCTTGGCGGGACAGGCACGTGGGTCAGCTTGAGTCCCGGCAAGGCCTGGCGGATGAGCTGCTCGATGTGGGTGGCGGAACATGCTTTTGCCAGTGCGGGCACGCGCGAGATAAGGTCGGCCTCGCTCATTTGCGAGGAAATGGCCAGGTAGGCGCGCGAGTTTTCAAAGTAGCGGTCCTTGTCAATGGCCGTGGCATAGATGGAATCGCGGAGCGGCTTGAGGGGCAGCGCCACAAAGTTGCTGGGCACGACGGTGTCGAGCAGTTCCGCAATGATGGCGTCAATCGCCAGAAAGCACTCGCCGAGGCGTTCGTGCTCATAGCGGGGCAGGTCGCGGGGTTCGATGCGGGGAGAAAACGTGGTGAGGGCGCCGGCGAGCGAGAGCATGTGAAGGAACAGCATTTCTGGATGGACATGCGCGGCGTCGAGCAGATGGCGCGAGACGGGCAAGTGGCTGTTGATGGTGTAGAGGAGCCAGAAATTCGCGATGTCGGAGGCGCTGAAGTCGGCGAGTGACTGGTTACGCTGACGCCGCGAGCCTGCCAACTGGCTGCTGCGCGAGACGAGGGTCTCGATTTCTCCGCGAAGAATGCTGGTGATCAGCTCATTGCCTTTGATATTCAGCAGCGGGGGCACGTATTTTGGGTCGAGGCGGTATCCGCCGGTCTCGGTCCGCTCGACCTGGGCGAGAGGCAGCAGGACTGACCCTTCAAGGTTTTCGCCTTCGGCCAGAATCTGCAGGTTCTTGCGTGCCAGAGAGATGGGCTTCTCGACTCCGGAACTGTTTTCATCGCGCAGCATCTGGAGTTCCGAGTAGAAGCGCGTGCTGGCGCCGCCGCGCTGGAGCGCGATGTTGGCGCCGCCCGGCCGGTCCTGCGGGACGGCCAGGAAGAAGGCGCATGTGCTGCTGCCCTGCGGGAAACATTCGTCGAGGGTGCGCGAGGCGGGTGGCGCATCCGAGTCAGGCATGT
>JAJYBT010000369.1 GCA_021778875.1 Acidobacteriota bacterium
ATTGGAGTACTGGGGAAGTGTGGGAAGCAGGCTGTCAAAAATTCTGACGCAGCGCTGCGACGTGCTGATCAATGTTCCGGTGTTGAAGGACCACGATGGCGCCGGGGTTTCAATTGCGCTGAAGAATATGTATGGCGTGATTCACAATCCCAACAAATACCACCCGAACGGATGCGACCCGTATATCGCGGACGTGAACATGCTGCCGGAGATACGGGCCAAGCTGCGCCTGACGATTTGCGATGCGACAAACGCCTGCTTTGAAGGCGGGCCGAGCTTCAAGCCGGAATTTACCTGGCAGCACAACGCGCTGATTGTCGCGCATGATCCGGTGGCGCTCGATACGATCGGGTGGCAGATCATTGAGCGCAAGCGGGCCGAGAAGGGGCTCAAGACGCTCGATGCCGAGGGCCGCACGCCGCGCTACATTGCCACCGCGGCTGATGCAGCGCACCGCCTGGGGATGAACGATCCACGGCGCATTACGCTCGCCGAGGTGCGGGTAGCGTAAGGGAGGTGTGCGATGACAACGAATCTCTTCACACAATCGACAGGCTCAGAGACGAGCGCGGAGATGCCGGCTGCAGCGAACGTGAATTGCGCCGGGCGCGAACTGGTGTCGGTTCCTATCAACCGCCGGTCTTTTCTGATGTGCGCGGTGTCAGTGGGAGTGGCGGGAGGCATTCCACACCTTGTTGAGCCGTTCCCTGCCATGCCGCCGCCGGACAGCGCGGCGAAGCAGGACGATGCGCAGTTTGCCGTGGAAGCAAGATTCTATGAGAAGCTCCCCAGCAAGAGGATCAAGTGCAATCTCTGCCCGCGCGGCTGTACGGTGGGCGACAAGGAGCGCGGATATTGCGGAGTCCGCGAGAATCGGGGCGGCGTCTACTACACGCTGGTTCACTCGCGCGTGTGCGCGGCGCACGTGGATCCGGTTGAGAAGAAGCCGTTCTTCCATTATCTGCCGGGAACGCTGGCATTCTCTCTGGCTACGGCCGGCTGCAATGTTGACTGCAAATTCTGCCAGAACTGGGAAATTTCACAGGCGAGGCCCGAGCAGGTCTCTTCGCAGTACATTCCGCCCAAACGCGTGGCGGAACTGGCGGCGCAGAATCATTGTCCGACGATTGCGTATACCTACAGCGAGCCGACCGTGTTCAGCGAATTTGTGATGGATGCGGCAGATGCGGGCCACGAAGCAGGGATTCGCAGCATTGTGGTGTCCAACGGCTACATTCAGAGCGAGCCACTGCGGGCGGTTTACAGCAGAGTGGACGCGGTCAAGATTGACCTGAAGTCCTTCTCCGAGTCCTATTACCGAAAGATCGTGTCAGGCGAGCTGAAGCCCGTGCTGGAAACACTCGTCGCGTTGCGCAAGATGGGCAAATGGAATGAGATTGTTTACCTGGCCGTGCCGACTCTCAATGACAGCGATGCGGAGTTTACCGGCATGGCGCGCTGGATCAAGGCGAATCTCGGGACGGATGTTCCGGTGCACTTCACACAGTTTCACCCAGACTACCTGCTGAAGAATCTGCCCATTACGCCGGTCTCGACGCTGGAGCGCGCCCACGACATTGCCATGGCCGAGGGATTGCATTTTGTCTACATTGGGAATGTGCCGGGGCACCCTGCGGAGAATACCTATTGTCCGCAATGCCGGCGTATGCTGGTGCAACGTGGCGGATTCGAAATCCGGCAGATGCTTATCCGTAATGATGCGTGTCCGTTTTGCAAGCAAGAGATTCCAGGGGTGTGGCACGCATGAGGGCGGGAGACGGGATGCGCGTATGAGGCGGGGAATGCGATTGGGAAGGTTCATCATGGCAGGCCTGAGTTTCAGCTTCGCGGCGCTTGCGGCACAGAACCAGGCCTTTGGCGCGGAGCAGCAGAAGCTGCGGCAGGCAGGCGTGGCCGGCAGCTTTTACCCTGCTGATGCTGCGCAACTGACGGCCATGATGGACGACATGATGTCGCATGCGTCACAACCTGCCATCAGCGGCAAGATTCTGGCCGTGGTGGCGCCGCACGCGGGCTACCCATACTCCGGCCCGGTGGCGGCCTACACGTATGCTGCGCTGAAAGGGCGCAAGTATTCGCGCGTTGTTGTGATTGCTCCATCGCACTATGAGGCATTTGATTTCACGTCTGTTTACGACGGCGACGGATATGTGACGCCACTTGGAACAATTCCTGTGGACAAGGCATTTGCGCAACAACTGACGAAGATGAGCTCGTCGATCAGGCTCTCGGGCCGCGGTCATCTGGCTACGTCAAAAGGCGCGGAGCACGCGCTTGAAGTGCAGTTGCCGTGGCTGCAGCACGTGCTGGGCAGTTTTGCGCTGGTGCCGATCATCATGGGAGATCAGAGCTACGAGAGCAGCCGCGCCCTGGGTATGGCGCTGGCTCAACTGATCCAGCGCGAAGGTTCATCTGCCAAGTCGAATGCAGGAGACACGTTGATTGTGGCCAGCTCCGATCTATCGCATTACCACACCTACGCTGAGGCCGAAGAGATGGACCACAAGACGCTGAACGCGCTGCAAGCGTGGGACTACTTCAGCATGTCGCGGAACTTTGATGCGCGCGTGTGGGAGGCCTGTGGAGGCGCGCCAATCGTGGCTGCAATGATTGCCGCCGAGCACATGGGCGCGAATCAGGCCAAGCTGCTGCACTATGCGAATTCCGGCGATGTAACAGGCGACCGCTCGCATGTTGTGGGGTATGGGGCGGTGGCGCTGGTGAAAGCGCCGGGCCAGCAAGCGGCGGAGAAACCGTATTCGCTGAGTGACCGCGAGAAGGATGTGCTGCTGACAGTGGCCCGCAAGTCGGTCGAGTCCGCCGTTCGGGAGCAGAAGGCGTATGACCCGGGCGCGATTCCAGATGATGCGCTGCATCAAGAGCGCGGTGCGTTTGTCACTTTGAAGGAGGCTGGAGATCTGCGAGGGTGCATCGGCTATACCTCTGCCATGAAGCCGCTCTACCTGACGGTGCGGGACACCGCGGTGCTGGCCGCTTTGCGCGATCCGCGCTTCCGTCCGGTTTCAACGCAGGAGTTGCCTAAACTGCAGTACGAAATCTCAGTGCTCTCACCGCTCCGGCACGTGCTTGACGTTCGTCAGATCGTCGTTGGTCAGCATGGCTTGCTGATGAAGAGCCGCACCAATGAGGGTCTGCTGCTTCCGCAGGTTCCGACAGAGCAGCACTGGGATCGCACCCGATTCCTTGAAGAGACCTGCGCCAAGGCGGACTTGCGCCCGGACTGCTGGAAGGATGAACAGACCGATATCTTCATGTTCACAGCAGTGGTTTTCGGCGAGCACCGGCCCGCTAGTTCTCAATAGGCTGCGCATCCATGGCAGCTCGTGCCATGAGCAGCGCAGGCGCCAGGCAAACGGCCGTGGCCAGCCATGCGGTGTTCCAGAAGCCAAACAAGGGGATCAAAAACCCCGCCAGCAGGAGCGCACCGGCGCAGCCTCCAAGCAGATCAAGCGCGTAGAGTGTGCCTGCGCCTGTCTTTGTCTGGTTGCCGCCAAGATAGATTTTCGTGGCAGCGGGAAACTGGTAGCCTCCAGGGGTTGCGCACAGCAACGCCAGCGCAGGGAAGACAATCTGCGCAGTCCAGGCGGCTGCGCCTGCATCGCGCGCGAGCAGGCTCACCAGCAGCAGAAGAAGAGGCGCGGCGATAGCGAGGACCATCTGGTTGGTTGCAGCCCTTCGCAGCAGAGGCGGGCCTTCTCCGTTGTGCCTGTGTGCGATGCCGAACCAGGTTCCCAATGCAATGCCGGTCATGAACATGCCGATGAGCATGGCGAGTTCGCTGTAGACATAGCCGTAGACGGATTGGAAAGTCAGCAGGACCAGAATCTGCAGCGTCATGAGTGTGTAGCCGGTTGCAAATACAGACCACAAGGCTGAGGCACGGGCGCGTTGACGGGGCGCCGCCAACATGGCAAACACAGCAACGAAGAGAGACGAAAGAACGGCGATGACTGCGAGGAGCGATGTGAATGGAATGTGAAATGCGCTCTGCAGGAGATGCGCATAGACTGACTTGAACTGTGCGCTCCAGAGCACAGTGCCAAAGTAATATGCGACGGGCTGAAAATCGCGATTGACCACTGTTTCAGGAAGAGGCTGCAACAGGTCACGGATCTGTGCCATGCGGTCGGGCGTCATGCGGAAGGGAATGAAGTACTCGTGCACATACAACGTCTGCAGATTGCGGTCTTGCAGCCTGCGGACGAGGACTTGCGGATCATCCGTCAGAATGCCGGGTTGCGCAGCGGAGAAGAAATGGATTGTGCCGCCGGGAATGATGGCGACATAGGGAAAGACCTCGCGAAGCGTGCGGTGGATGCAGCGCAGAAATTCTGCGAGCAGCGGGCTGATATAGTCTTCCGATGCTCCAAGCTGGAGCGCGAAGAGCCCACCCCGCGCGAGGTGATCGTGAGCGGAGCGGAAGAACTCTGCTGTGTAAAAGCGGTTGAGCTGCGCGGTCTGTGGAT
>JAJYBT010000370.1 GCA_021778875.1 Acidobacteriota bacterium
CGCCAGGGTGACGTTGAAGGTGGAGACCGAGGGCTCGGCCTGAACGGTATCGTCGATCTGCGTGTGCGGGATGCCCTCGAGAAGGCGCTCGGCGATGTGCCGGGCGAAGGGAGGGGCTATGACCAATGCGCGCGAGACACCGCGATCGAGGAGATACCGACGGCAATCCATGAGGCAGCCACTGCCGATGGTCAGACGCGGAACTTGCAGAAGAGCGATGGTATGCACGATGAGATCCCTGAACGGAAGGCTAGTGGAAAAGCGATGGAATGGCAACGCGAAGGCCGGCGCTGACTGCTCAATGCGGCCTGACAACCTGCGGCGGACCAACCTGGATGGCTTTGGCGGAGTAGAGATGGCAGTTGTCCGTCACCTCCTTGAAGCGAAAGTAGGGATGAAAGAAGAGCGCAGCGCGGGCGTCGCCGGAGCCCTCGGCAAGATCGGTGAGCCATACGCCGTCGGGCTGGGGCTGATTGCGAAGATGAAACCAGAAGCCTTTGTGCAAGTTTGCCAGCAGGCCACCGCCGATTTTCAGATCGGCAACGGACCTTACATTCAGGTCCATGACCTCGCCCGACTGCTCGTCGAGCGAGATCGTGCCCGCCAGCACCCGTGCCATGCGCTGGTTGAGGTTCCTGGCGTCGAAATGGGGGTTGGGAACGATGTCGTAGTAGAGAATGCTGCGGCCATTGAGCTGCTGGCGGCGGCCGTTGGTCAGCATCATGGCCTGCATGAAGTCCTGCGCCTGCTGGTTCTGCTGGTCCTCTTCTTTTTGGGCCGCGGAGGGGTTGCTGTATTTCAGGGTCTCTTTCATCACCCGGGCGTCTTCTTTTTTGGCCTGATCCGGGGTTAGATCCCTGCCATTTTTCTGGAGAGTCCGCTCGATGTCCACGCCATTGACATAGAACTGGTCTTTGACGACGGTGGTGGTCTTACGAGGATTGCCGCTGCTGTCGGTCTGAACGATGACGTCGGTGACGCGGCACTCGTAGCGCTCCTGTTCTGCGGCAAGGTTACGCTCGTTGGCGATGGCGCGATTCAGGAGCTCAGTGGCGTTGGGCAAGGGCGCAGTGGAGCTGGAGGATGGCGCGGCAAGCAAGACGCGACTGACCAGGAGCAGAAACAGGGCGATACGACTGGGATGCATGCAAGCGACTCCCCGATGGAGCGAGCTGAAGAGACACAACGCCTGCGAATCCGATGCCGCTGCGACCGAAGCCCGAGGGTCCGCGAGCAGCTTCGGCGCGCAAGGCGCGGAAGTGAATCTCCGGCTCTGCGGCAATTCCCGGTTACTGAAGCCGTCTTCGATTTGGCGTCATGCCGACGCGCCTTGAGGCGCGGCGACGGAAGCTCTGGGGCTTCAGGATACGGCTACCGGGAATTGCGTTAGCTGACCGGGCCCGCCGGGATAACCGGCAGCGCGCCCTGCGCCCTGGCCTCGGCTACCACCGCGTCGAGGTGCGCGAGCACATCGGGCACGGACATGGTGTAGATCTCGCGCTGCGAGTCGAAACCTTCTTCAATCAGCTGCTTGAGATAACGGCCGGCGACCTGCGCGGCCAGATGGTCAGTGATTACCTTGCCGCTGCGCTGCTTCTGTTCCACCCAGGCAGTCGAGGGCAAGGAGATCCACATGGGGCGGCCGTTGACGTCGAATCGAATGTCTACTGCGTCAGCGTGGCGGGTAGCGATAGCCACCATATTCGCCTTCCAGCGGCAGTGCAGGTCTTCCCCGCTCCAGCGGTCAGTGGCGTGAAAATCGTCATACATGCTTTAAGCGTACCGTTCCCGGGCGGAGGGGGCAAGCGGGCGCGGTTGCCGCTGCGGAAACCGCACTGCTAAACTATTGAGGTTGCAGTAGCGCTGCCCTCACCCGTACGGACCCGCCTGCAAGTCAATCGACGAAGGACAAAAGGAACCCGTGGATACACAAACCCGTCATGCGCTGAAGAAAGACAAGTTTGCCCAGGCCGCCGCAACGAGCGCCAGTTGGGTTGGCGAGCACAGGTCCAGCGTGATCCGCTGGGCGATCACGGCCGGCGCAGTTCTTGTGGTGGGCATTGGCGCGTTGACCTACTGGGCCCTGCGCACGTCGGCAGCCGACGCAGCGCTGGGGTCGGCGCTGGATGTTTACACCACGCCGCTGGCGATTCCGGGCGCACCGCCCGAGCCTGGGGTTTACTCGACCTCAGCCGACCGCGCGAAGGAAGCGAATCGGGAGTTTGTGGCCGTGGCCCACGATTTCGGCTGGCTGCCCGAGGGGACGAAGGCCCACTATTTTGCCGGCGTGACCTTTGAGGAGATGGGGCAAACCGGATCGGCGGAGAGCGAACTGACGATCGCCTCGCACTCCTGGGACCGGAACCTGGCCAACCTGGCGAAGCTGGCGCTTGCCGGACTCTATCGCCAGACCGGCCGGGACAACGAAGCAGCCGATCTCTACAACCAGATCGTAGCCAAGCCTTCAACGACGGTTTCGACGGGCGTGGCGCAACTGGATCTTGCCGATCTGTACGCGTCAGAAGGCAAACAGGACCAGGCGCGGGCGCTCTGGGCCAAGGTGAGGGACGCGGACAAGGAAGGCGCCGCCGGCCAGATTGCGGCACAGAAGCTGATAGGCAAGTAAGACCGCATCTCGGGTGCGAAGGCTGTCCCGCCACGGGAGGTTGACCCCACGAGTGCGAGACAGGGTAATTCCGAGCACTTTTCCCGCTGGCTGCGTCTGGTAGGTGATGAGCACCAGCCAGGCAATTTGCGCAGGTTGGATGGAAATTCCCACGAGTGCGGCAGACGAGGAAGCGCGCCGGCGCGCGGAAGACGCGGCCGTAGCATCTCTGGTGGACCAGTACGCCGCAGCTCTTTATCGAGTTGCTTATTCCGTCCTGCGCAATCCCTCCGATGCCGAGGATGCCGTACAAGAGGCGTTTCTGCGCGTGCTGCGGCACCGGGAGACGCTGGCCGAGGTGCGCGACCATCGCGTATGGCTGATCCGCATTGTCTGGAACATCGTGCTGGATCGCAAACGGCGCAGCAAGACGCGGCCCGAAACCGACGACGTGGCGGAGCTGGTTCGCGTACTGCCCTCGACGGGGCTCTCCCAGGAAGAGCGTGCGGCGGCGGCGCAACATCATGCGCACGTGCTGGCCCGCGTGGAGCAACTGCCGGCCAAGGAACGCCAGGTTCTGCTGCTTTCAGCCTTTGAAGAACTGTCGAGCGTGGAGATTGCTTCAGTTCTGGGCATTACAGAGTCAAGCGTACGATCGCGGCTGTTCCGGGCACGCAACCTGATGGCCGAGTTGCTGCACCACGCGAGGAGTTAGCAGGAGAGGAGTTTGCCATGAGCTCGAACCCTCACAAACCGATGGCGGCAGCGCCGCAGGGCGATAGCGGGGAAGAGACGCTGCGGCTGATTGCGAAGCTACCTGCGCCGCAAGGACTGGAAGCGCGCGTGCACGACGCGCTTGACGCCGCACCGCGGAGCAGGCGGGTTCTGTCATGGCCTGAGATGCATGTTGCACGGATGGCGATGGAGCACCAGTGGCTGCGCGCGGCGGCGGCGGCGGCAATTGTGTTTGTCGTCGTGGGCGGCGGCTGGGGCGTCTATAGCCACGTAGAGCACGTACAAAACGGCAAGACGCTGGTCCTGCCAGGGCCTGTGCCCACGGCAGGCGGATTCTCGGGAGCGGGCGCGATGCGCACGCCGGGAACGATACCGGGACCGACGGTCGCCAGGCCCGCGAAGAAGTCCGCGGCGCCGATGAAGAAGCAGGGCGCTCAATCCGCGGCCGCGGCAGGGGCCCAGCAAGAGCCTAATCCTTCTTCGTCACGGCCTTGATCACCATTCCGAGAAGAGCCAGCACCACCGCTCCCCAGAAGGCCGGCACCAGGCCGCGCACGTGAAATCCGGGAACGAGACTGGACGCGACGAGGATCATTGCGCCGTTGATGACCAGCAGGAAGATGCCCAGCGTGAGAATCGTCAGCGGGAAGGTAAGGATCTTGAGGAAGAGCCCGATGGTGGCATTCAGCAGGCCGATCACCAGGGCGGCGATGAGCGCCGGAACCAGGCCGGCCACATGGAATCCGGGAACAAGGTGCGAGACGACAAGGAGCGCAATCGCGCTCAGTATCCAGTGAAGAAGCAGCCGCATAGTCTCATGTCTCCGAAATCTCGACGGCAGGTAGGCGAATGAACGATTCGCGCGACGGGGAGCGGTAGACGCCGTTGGCTCTAACGTATCCTGCCTGACGGCGGCATGCAAGGCGCACGCGGGCAGAGACGCGGGGGCGTCAGGCGGCGCGGTTGATTTAAAGTGAGACCATGTTCGCACGGCGCGTCAACATTGAACGGATCGACGCCGCGGGGGCACATCATGCCTGCCCGATTCAGCAGATCGACAACTTTGCCATGCGCAACTTTACCAACGACGCTGTCTTTGACGATACATTTCCCGCCGGCGATGGCGTGCTGGAGATTGGGCACCGCGTACCGATCGAGCGGCTGCGGA
>JAJYBT010000371.1 GCA_021778875.1 Acidobacteriota bacterium
GACTGGGGACTGGTTCATGAGTACCCGTTGTCTCCGGCTCTGCTGGCCATGTCGAGAGCCTGGAAGCCCGTGCAGGGAGACGGCTATGTGATCGCCGCTAAAGGCGCCCCGGAAGCCATTGCCGAGCTGTGTCAACTACCGCCGGAGGGCGTCCAGGAGGTGAAGGCGCGCGCTTCTGAGATGGCTGCCGAAGGGCTGCGCATTCTGGGCGTGGCAAAGAGCCAGTGGCAACAGGCTCAACTGCCAGAGCGCCAGCAGGACCTGCCCTTCACATTCGTCGGATTGGTGGGTCTCGCCGATCCCATTCGTCCGGAGGTTCCTGCGGCAGTCGTGGAGTGCTACCGTGCCGGCATTCGCGTCATCATGATCACCGGCGATTATTCCGGTACGGCGCAAAGCATTGCCAGGCAGGTCGGCATCCACGCCGTTGAGCAGGTCCTTACCGGCGCTGAGCTGGAGCGCATGAATGAAGCGGAACTGCAAGAGCACGTTCGGCGCACCAACATTTATGCCCGCATGGTTCCGGAGCAGAAGCTGCGACTGGTGAATGCCCTGAAAGCGAACGGCGAAGTGGTCGCCATGACCGGCGATGGAGTGAACGACGCACCGGCTTTGAAGGCTGCACAGATCGGCATCGCGATGGGCGGGCGCGGAACCGACGTGGCTCGTGAATCGGCTGACCTGGTGCTCCTGGATGACGCGTTCTCATCGATCGTTGAGGCCATTCGGCAGGGCCGGCGCATTTTCGACAACCTGCGCAAGGCCATGTCGTTCGTGTTTGCCGTGCACGTGCCCATTGCGGGTCTGGCGTTGATCCCCATTCTGGCAGGATGGCCGCTGGTGCTGATGCCGATTCATGTTGTTTTCCTTGAACTCATCATTGATCCTGCATGCTCGATTGCGTTCGAAGCGGAACCCGGCGAACCAGGCTTGATGGAGCGCCCGCCCCGCAACCCACAGGAACCGCTCCTCTCCCGGCGTCGCATTATCTTGAGTTCCATGCAGGGCGCGAGCGTGCTGCTGGTGATTATTCTTTTGTTTGCCGCAGCGCAGTACCGCGGCGAGAGCGCGATGACCACGCGCACGCTCACATTCGCAACCCTCATCATCGGGAACCTCATGCTGATCCTCACGAACCGGTCATGGACGCGCGTGATTGTGGCCACGCTGCGCTCTCCCAACCCCGCGGTGTGGTGGGTTGTAGGCGGAGCTCTGGTGGTGCTCGTGCTTGTGGTCTATGTCCCGTTTCTGCAGTCGCTCTTCCGGTTTGCGCCTCTTCGACTGCCAGACATCGCACTCTGCGTGGCTGGCGGCGTCGCCAGCCTGCTTTGGTTTGAAGCCTGGAAACTCCTGAGGAAGAAAGTAGCCGCAGCACGGGCGTATTAGCAGACCTCATCGCAGGCATCAGACCCTGGTCCGGACTGCGTCAAGCACGCGGACAGGCGCCATGCAATCGGTGTCACTGATGTGGCTGAACCCGCTTTACCAGGCCGCGCGGGACTGTCAGCATACGATACAATTCCAGCCAATCTCATTTGCTGCGGGAGGGTGCTGCATTCGGGCGCACTTCCCTGCAGAAGGTTTCGGGACCAATCGTATGCTTCTTCTGCGGACACGAATTCTGCCTCTTTTTGTCATTGCCCTGGTTTGTGGGTCGCCTGTTATCGCTCAGAATTCAGCACGCTCTGCGCGCATTGTCGATAAGGTGGATGAGAGCCAGCTCATGGCGCTCAAGGGCGACACGCACCCTGAGGCCAATAGCCAAAACGACCTTGGGCCCGTCAATCCCGATCTGCCAATGACTGACCTGGTGCTGGTGCTGAAGCGTGGCGCGGAGCAGCAGTCTGCCTTCGACGAGTTTGTATCCAGCCAGTATGACTCCACCTCTCCCAACTTCCACCATTGGCTTGAGCCGGCGGACGTGGGCGAAAAATTCGGCCCATCGTTGACCGACATCGCGACCATCTCAAGCTGGCTGACGGGGCACGGCTTCTCCATTGCTGAAGTGTCAAAGAACCGCATGTCGATCCGCTTCAGCGGCACCGCGGCACAGGTGGAGCGCGCCTTTCACACGCAAATCCACAACCTGTCAGCAAACGGAGAGAAGCACGTAGGGAATATGAGCGACCCGCAGATTCCCGCTGCTCTGGCGCCCGTGGTGGCAGGCGTGAAGGCGCTGCACAATTTTTTCCCGCGGCCGCTGCACAGCCTGGGCAGCAAAGCTGTATTCAACAGCGAGACAGGCAAGTGGGCGCAGGCCACGGGCTCTGCAGCGGCTGGCGCAGGCGTGAGCGCCTCCCCGAATATCACTGCCACCCATCCTGAATTCGGCATCAGCATCGGCACCGGTTCCAGCGCCTACGTAATCGAGGATGTGGCGCCCTACGATTTTGCAACCATCTACAACGTGCTTCCCTTGTGGAGCGCGGGCATTGACGGGACCGGAGAAACCATCGCCATCGCCGGAACAAGCGACATTAACCCCTCCGATGTCGCAACCTTTCGCAGCATCTTCGGGCTGCCAGCCGGAACGCCGCCAAAGACGATTGTCGCCAATGGCATTGATCCGGGAGAGTGTATAGCAACCAGTTCGACTGCGCCTTGTACGGTTGGGGATTTGATTGAGAACACGCTGGACGTGGAGTGGTCTGGCGCAGTGGCCAAAGGGGCCAGCATCGTGCTCATCGTCTCCGGGCAGACCTCGCCCACGACCGACACGGTCTACTCGTCAGCCGATTACGTGATCCAGAACAACATCGCCAATATTCTGAACGTCAGCTACGGCGAGTGTGAGCTGTTCGCGGGAACGAGCGGCAACGCGGCGTACAACAATCTGTGGGAGACGGCCGCGACCGAGGGCATTGCTGTGTTTGTGGCGTCAGGCGACGCAGGGGCGGCCACGTGCGATCAGGGAATAGCTTCGAGCGTGCCGTATCGCGCGCAGTATGGGCTCACGGTCAGCGGCCTTGCTTCCACGCCGTACAACACGGCCGTAGGCGGAACCGACTTGAACTGGGGCACGACCGCGTCGCCATACTGGGGCACAACCAATAACTCCAGCAACGGGTCGAATGCGCTGGGCTACATCCCCGAGGTTCCCTGGAACGATACCTGCACCAATCCGCTGGCGCTGGGTTATCTGCAGAAATGGGCTGCGGCTCTCAAGAAGGCGGGCTATGCGGCAACCAGTCCAACGGATGCCGAAACAGCCTGCAATTTCGTCATGACCTGGTACACCACCATCGAGGGCAACACCAGCCCGGCGGTGAATCTGGGCGGATTCGTCAATACAGTCGGCGGCGGAGGCGGAGCGAGCAGCTGCACCACGAGCGACGGGGCGACCAATACGACATGCGCAGGGGGCTATGCAAAGCCAGGCTGGCAGTCGGGGATTGTTGGCATTCCGTCGGATGGGAAGCGGGACCTGCCCGATGTTTCCTTCTTTGCGTCCAATGGCTTTCTGGGCAGCGCGTACCTGATGTGCGTCTCCGCCACCGGCACGTGCGTCACTTCCACTTCGCTTACCACCGAGCCGGTGGGGCAGGAGGTGGGCGGCACGTCGGTGGCGTCTCCGGCCATGGCAGGCGTCATGGCGCTGATCAACCAGAAGGCGGGCACGGCGCAGGGAAGTCCCAACGCGGGACTCTACGCCCTGGCCGCAAAGCAGACCTATGCGAACTGCAAGGCAGAGACGGGCAAGACAAACAATGGCTGCTACTTCAACGACATTGACACGGGCACGATCGCGATGCCCTGCGCGCTCAACTCGCCGAACTGCACAGTGCTTTACTCCGGCGACTCGACGGGCGTTCTGTCGGGCTATGGCGCCACCACGGGCTTTGAACCGGCCACCGGGCTGGGGTCGCTGAATGTGGCCAACGTGGTGAATGCGTGGGCATCGACGATGGGGACTGCAAGCGCGACGATGACTGTGACGCCATCGCAGAGCAGCCTGCCGCTGAACCAGAGCCTGAGCGTCGCGGTCGCGGTAAGCGGCTCGAACGGTACTCCCACAGGCACAGTCGCGCTGGTGGGCGGCGGGTACACGGCAGCGGCGGGGACGCTTTCCGGCGGAAGCTACACCTTCACCATTCCGGCCGATGGCCTGAGCACGGGGAGCGACACACTGAAGGCGAGCTACAGCGGAGACGCAACGTATGCCGCGGCCACGGGAACGGCGAGCGTGACCATCGGCAAGCTCACTCCGACTGTAACTGTGCAGCCCAACCCGACAACTGTTGGAGCCAATACCAACGGCGTGTCGGTGACGATTACGGTGGCCGGCGCTGGCCCGGCGCTAACCGGTACGGTTACGGCGTCTGTCCCCGGCTACACGTCTCCGTCCTGCACTCTGCTCACCGGCAACTGCACGATTGTGATTCCGGTAAGCAACTTCACCAACGGAACGGACACGATCACCGTCAACTACAGCGGAGACGCGAATTACAACGCAGCCAGCGGCACCGCGACGGTGACTGTCAACATCCTGACGCCGACCGTGCAGG
>JAJYBT010000372.1 GCA_021778875.1 Acidobacteriota bacterium
GCACGCGCACTCCGTCGGGCGCGGTGGCGTGGACCCGCTCACTGGCATACAGGCTGCGATCAAAGCCGCCGGGAATTTCAAGCTGCTTCAGCAAAGTCGAGGTCCCGGTTGCCAGATCGTACTCAAGCACCGAGGCCGGAGTTACAAGCGACTGGTAACCGTAGCGGTAGGTCGTCGCCACGAAGATGCGGTTGACGTGGGGATGCGCGCTGTAGGCGGGCTCAGGAAATGCGATTTCGCCGGCCGGCTCGGCATCGGGTCCGTCGCCGGTGAAGCGCCAGAGGCGCAGGCGGGGCAGGCCTTCTTCGCGCTCGCAGATCACATGGAAGCCCGCGAACATGTCCACATCTTCAAGCATCACGCTGTCGCGGTGAGGAATGCGCTCAGTCCAGTACGCGCGCTCCGGCGTGGCGACCGGCGCGGTGACCAGGCGGAAGTTCCTGCCCTGGTCGTTGGTGCGGATGAACCAGAAGCCGTTGCGGTGATCGACGGAGTATTCATGCTCGTCCTCGCGGGGACTGATCATGGTGAACGCGCCAAGCGGCTGGTCAGCCGCCAACACCTGGGACTCGCTGGTGATGTGGCTGGCCGATTCCAGCACCAGGAACTTGCCGTCGCGGGTGCGTCCGGCTGCCAGGTTGAAGCGCTCGTCGTCGTCCTGATAAACGAGCACGTCCGTGCCATGCGGTGTGCCGCGCATGTGCCGCCAAAGCTGATATTGGCGCTTCTGCTCCTCGTCCTCGACCGTGTAGAACAGCGTCAGATTATCCGCGGCCCATTCGACTGAGCCGACGCGCTCCACTTCGCCGGGAAGAATCTCGCCCGTTTCCAGATCCTTGATGTGCAGTGTGTACTGGCGAAAGCCCGTGGTGTCTGTGGCGTAGGCCAGCCAGCGGCCGTCGTCGGTGATGGAGGTGTCGCCGATGGCGAAGAATGCGTGCCCCTGCGCGAGTTGGTTGCCGTCCAGGATGACCTGCTCCGGCGCGCTGCTGTCCGGCGCGGCGGCATCGCCCTGTTTGCGGCAATGGATCGAGTATTGCAGGCCCTCCTCGGTGCGGGTGTAGTACCACCAGTCGCCATCGCGGTAGGGAACTGTGACGTCGGTCTGTTTGATGTGGCTGAGCATCTCCCGGTATAGGTCCTCGCGCAGACCGGCCAGCGGGGCCATGATGGCCTCGGCATAGGCGTTCTCGGCCTCAAGGTAGGCGGCCACCTCGGGGTTGTCTTTGTCGCGAAGCCAGGCGTAGTCATCGGTGAGGACAACGCCATGGAGAGTGGTCTCGGCGTGCTGCTTGCGGGCAACGGGGGGCTGGTTCTGGGTCATTTCCTTCCCAGTGTAGTGCTTTGGGCAGGCCGGCCGGGTTCATTGCGCGCGAAGGACCTCCGGGCCGGCGCTGGAACACCGGGTGGCGGGTCCACGTACAATATGTAGCGATGATTGCTTTTCGCCGTACATTTCCGTTTGCTGTTCTGGTGCTGGCCGGGCTGTTTGGCTGCTTCGCAACGGTCGCTCTGGCCGAGC
Organism: Acidobacteriota bacterium; assembly: GCA_021778875.1. The sequence goes on from JAJYBT010000372.1 coordinate 1,523, forward strand.
GGGTGCAGGACCTGCCCAAACCCACGGACTACGTAAGCGACTTTGCCCACGTGCTTTCGCCGCAGACCGTGGCGGTGCTGGACAACATTTGCAGCCAGCTCGACCATACCCAGGCCAACGCGCAGATTGCCATCGTCACGGTGCGCAACTTTGGCGGGGACGATGCCGCCAACTTTGCCGACGAGCTTGAAACCAAATGGAAGATGGGCCGCAAGGGCTCGGACCGCGGCGCCCTGGTGCTGCTGGCCGTGGACGACCACAAGTACCGCATCGAGGTCGGCTACGGCCTGGAAGGGATTCTGCCCGACGGCAAGGTGGGCGACATCGGCCGGGCGATGGTCCCCTACCTGCGCGCGCGGGATTATGACAGCGCCGTAACTCTGGCCGTGGGCCAGCTTGCCCACGTTATTGCCACGGACGCAAAAATCACGCTGAGCGACGAGCCGGCGCTGGCGCAGCAGCCGGTCCAGCGTGGCCCGATGCCGGGCAAGTTAGTTCTGCTGATCGTGCTGCTGATTTTCTTTGGCGGCTTTATGCTGCTGCGGGTGCTGCTTGGCCTGGGCCTGTTTCTGGGCGGTGGCGGGCCGTGGATTGGCGGAGGTCCGTTTTTCGGTGGCGGTGGCGGATTTGGTGGCGGCGGAGGCGGCGGTTCCGGCGGCGGTTTCGGTGGCTTTGGCGGCGGCGGCTTTGGTGGTGGCGGAGCCGGAGGCGACTGGTAGATTTTGCGTGATTTTTTTTGAAGGGGCTTCCCTGATTGGAAGCCGAAGGAGAAAGGTACCGTATGCGTCGAGGACTTTGGATTGCCCTTGGAATCGCAGGCGTACTGGTTTTGGCCATTCTGATGGTCTTTGCCAGCTATGTGAGCGCGAGAAACCAGATGGTGGCCAATGATCAGGGTGTCAAGGCTGCCTGGTCAGAGGTGGATGTTCAACTGCAGCGTCGTGCCGATCTGATTCCCAACCTGGTGGAGACCGTGAAGGGATTCACGAAGGAAGAGAGCACCGTATTCGGCGACATTGCCAATGCGCGCGCCGGCATGCTGAACGCGCAGGGCCCGCAGGCAAAGATTGAGGCCAACGGGCGGCTGGATTCAGCGCTGGGACGGCTGCTGATGCTGACGGAGAACTATCCGCAGTTGAGGTCGAGCGACCAGTTCATGCGCCTGCAGGATGAGCTGGCGGGCACGGAAAACCGCATCGGCGTGGCTCGCAAGCGCTACAACGACGCGCTGCAGAACTACAACACCTTCGTGCTGCAGTTCCCCAACAACATCTGGGCGGGCATTGCCGGGTACAAGGTGAACAACGCCTTCTTCACGGCCAGTCCCGCAGCGCAGACGGTGCCTAACGTAAAGTTCTAGGAAGCCTGGCTGCGGGCGTCAAAAAAGGCCATCCCATGCATCGGGATGGCCTTTCTGGCGCTTGTTGAAGGAGGCAGCCCGTACGGAGGCTACTTGTAGGAAGCGATCGCTGTAGCTTCGTCGTCGTAAATGTCAAAGACGGTGTAGAGTTTGGTCAACTGCAACACGTCCTTGACCTTCTTGGTAAGGTTCAGCAGCTTCAGGGCAGCACCCTGATTCTTGGATGTGGTGAAGGCGCTGACCAGTTCGCCCAGACCCGAGCTATCGATATAGCTCACATCACCCAGGTTCAGCAGAATCATTTTCTGTCCTTTGCCGATCAGGTCGCGGATGGCCTCGCGCAGCTGCACACTGCCCTCGCCCAGAGTAATCCGCCCGCTGAGATCCAGAACTGTGACGCCATCTACTTCGCGGGAAGCAATCGTAAGAGCCACGGGAATTCCTCCTTTTGGTGTTGTACCGTTATAGCACTGTTGGCGGTGGTGGAGTTGTGGAAGTCTGATCCGTACTGACTGCGGGTTGCAAGCCGTCCCCCGACGTCCGTCCCCCCGAACATTCCTGCTCCTGCACGCTACGCTTTTTCTTCCGGTGAGGCCAGATGTTTCACCAGCGTCAGCTCGGTGCCGGGATGCAGTTGACGAAAGTGTACCTCATCCATGAAAGAGCGGATAAGAAAGATGCCCCGGCCGGTGCCTCGCATGAGGTTCTCCGGGGCGAGCGGGTCCGGGATTGAGTCCGGGTCCAGCCCCTGTCCCTGATCGGCAATGGTAATGACCAGCGATTTCCCGGTGTTTTCAAAGCTTGCTTTGACCATTTTCTTCGGGTCGTAGTCGTTGCCGTGCAGCACCGCGTTGACGGCGGCTTCGCGCACGGCCATGGTGAGCCGGAAGCGCTCATCCTCATCGAGGCCTGCTTCGGCTGCGAGCTTGTCCGCGGTGGCTTCCACCTCGCTGACGCTCTCCATGGTCGAATTGAGTGAGAACTCCAGTCGCCCTGCTCCGGGTTTGTTCAAAAGGTTTTGCCTCCGCCTCTGCCGGAACAGCAACATAGCACCGCGCCGTTTGAGGTACCTTGCTGGCAAGTTTCATGGCTTCAGCGGAATGTGTCAAGCACAACCGCTGCGGCGTCCTTTCCGGGGATTCCCTTGGGTAATCAAGTTGTCCAACCGGATGCACGCAGCGGCGCAAACCGGCACTGAGGGAATACACTCACCTCATGCAGCCTCGCACCACCGCTCGCGTAAGCCTGACCGCCCTGCTCGGCACTCCGGTGACCGATGCGCAGGGGCACATGCGCGGCCGGCTCAAGGACATTGCCGTCGCCACGGGGCCAGACGCGGGCAAAGTTGCCGGACTCGTGCTGAAGACCCGCGCGGGGCTTTCGATTGTGCCTTCGCAGGAGGTTATGGAGACTCCCGCCGGAACGCTGGAGTTGCGCTCTGCGGGCGCGCTGGTGCCGCTTGAAGATCAGGGAAACTACATCTATCTGCAACAGGATCTGGTGGACCGGCAGATTATCGATGTCCATGGCCGAAAGGTGGTCCGCGTCAATGACGTGGATCTGGAATGGCTGGGCCATGGAGCGGCGCACCTGCTGCGCGTGGCCGAAGTCGAGGTGGGGGTG
>JAJYBT010000373.1 GCA_021778875.1 Acidobacteriota bacterium
CCCCAGCGAATCTGCGTAATCCGGTCGCGGCGGCTCGCCAGCGGCAGAATCATGTGGTTGTACACCTGCGCCATGGCCGAACTGTGGCCGCGGAAGTTTCTCCGGCTGCGGTGCTCTCCATCCAGAATCATCCGGTGGGTGCGCGGTGCGTTGTCCTTCAGCCAGCTGAGCAGCGTAGGGCCGAAGTTAAAGCTGATGCGCGCGTAGTTGTTGATGATGCGGGTGATCTGGTTCTTGATGTTCACAATGCGCGCGGCGCCGTTGGTGGCATAGCACTCGGCACAGATGCGCTCATTCCAGTCGTGATACGGCGCGGCGGAGTCCTGTGTCTCTACCGTCTCCAGCCACGGATGCTCCCGCGGCGGCTGATAAAAGTGACCATGAATGCAGACAAAACGTTTCCCTGGGGCCATCGGCGTTCCAATCAACAACCGGTTCTTCACTCGAATCACCGGCTGTCTTGCTATTGTAGGCTCGCCCGCCCCGCCGGCGCATTCGCCCTGGCCAGGTCGCATGCACGCCACAGATACCACGCTGCCACGGTGCGGAAGGGCGCCCACCGCTTGCCCCGCTTCAGCAGTACCTCCGGCTTCGGCAGGTCGCTCGCCTCCACCGCGCGCGACTTCGGCAACCGTTGAAAGGTCAATGCAAATCCCTTGCGCACGCCGTAGTCCGTTACCGGCAGCACATCCGGCCGCCCCATGCGAAAGATCAGCAGCATCTCCACCGTCCACGGCCCAATACCGCGCACAGCCGTCAGCCGCTCCACAATCTCCGCGTCTGTCATTTTGCGAATGGCCGCGTGCGCGGGCACCGTTCCGTCCAGCGTCTTGGCCGCCAGATCGCGCAGCGCCTTGATCTTGTTGCCGGAGACACCGGCCGCACGCAGCGGATCATCGGGCGTATCCAGCAGCAGTTGCGGCGTGGGATCGCTGCCAAAATACTCCCGCACGCGACGGTGAATGGTGGCCGCCGCTTTCCCGTGCAGCTGCTGATACAGGATGGACTCCAGCAGCGACTCGAACGGCGACGGCGAAGGGTCCAGCCGCAGCGTAAACGGCCCCGCCCGCTCCATCAGCACGGCAAGCTTTGCATCGCTCGCTTTTAAATGCTCCACCGCCTCCGCGGCATCGAAGGGGAGTTTTCTGCGGCGCCCGTCATGAATCATGCATGGAGTCTATCGCATGGCGCCACACTCAGAAGCGATTGCGCTGCACCAGGATGTCATGCCTGGTGTAGTGGTAAACCTTGCCCAGCACCATCTCGTCATCCGGCGGCTTGGTCCAGTTGTTGAAGTAGGTGGAGCGCATGAACTCAAAGTTCATGCCGCCCGGCAACAACTGGTTTGTGATGCCTGTGAAATACGTGGCCACAGTGGCAAACCGCGACGCCTCAGACACCACCGCGAACAGGATTGCGCACAGCCGCTTGTTCAGTACCACGCCCTTCTGGAAGCGGCTCAGCTCTCCCAGATCGACAAGGTCCTGGTAGTTCACCGTGCCCACTGTGCCAAGCTGCGCGTAGTTGGAGCCCACGCCACACGACTTGCCCCATCCGCCCTGCTGATCGTCAAAGGTGTACCAGCTGTCAGCGCCTTTGAACGCGATCACGTACAGATCCTCGTGCCGCACCTGGATCGGCAGCAGCTCGTCAGCCGGGGTGCGCACGGCGGCCAGCACGTAGGGGGACTTGCTCGTTCCCTCCACCAGCCGTCGAAATGCGTTCAGCGTCGCCTGATACCGGCTTGGAAGCAGCTCGATCTCAGCCTGTACCGGGCCGTCTTGTCCTGGCATGCGCCGAGCTTAGCACGACTGCTTCCGCCCGCAGCCACGCGCATGCTGCCCGTGCGGTAACCTTCGTTCCACCTGGCAACCGGTACCTCCGTGCCCTACTCGGCGAACTGTGCCGTTCCCTAGTACCATCAATACCGTAGCAACGCGACAGGAGCACACACGCCATGAAGATGCGTCCCGGAACCCAGACCGGTTTTCTGCTGTGCGGCAAAGAGTGGATTGAAGGCGAAGCACTGGAGGTGCGCTCGCCCTGGGACCAGGGCCTGGTGGGCCGCGTGACGCTGGCCACCCGCGCCGATGCGCGCCAGGCCGTGAGCCATGCCGTGGCCAGCCTGCGCCGCACCCGCGCCCTGCCGCGCTGGAAGCGCCGCGAGATCCTGGAAGATGTGGCCGCGGCCCTCATCGAGCAAAAGGAGCGCTTTGCCCAGCTGATCGTGGCCGAGGCCGGCAAGCCCGTCCGCCTGGCGCGGGTTGAGGTCGACCGCGCCGTGCTCACCTTCAAGACCGCTGCCGAAGAGGCCGCCCGCCTCGGCGGCGAGTCCATTCCGCTTGACCTGACCGAGGGCAACGAAGGCCGCTGGGGACTGGTGCAGCGCTTCCCCGTCGGCCCGGTACTCGCCATCACGGGGTTCAACTTCCCGCTGAACCTTGTAGCGCACAAGCTGGCGCCTGCCATGGCCGCCGGCTGCCCCGTGCTGCTGAAGCCCGCGCCGCAAACCCCCTTCACCGCGCTGGCTCTCGGAGAAGTCATCCTTAAAACCGGCTGGCCCGACGAAGCCCTCGCCGTGCTGCCGCTCAGCAATGCTGACACCGCATGGCTGGCGGAAAAAGAGGACCGCATCAAGCTGGTCAGCTTTACCGGCTCGGCTCGCGTTGGCTGGGAGCTGAAGGCCCGCTCCGGCCGCAAGCGCGTCCTGCTCGAGCTCGGCGGCAACGCGGCGCTCATTGTGCACAGCGACTGGCCCGACCTGGATGACGCCGCCCATCGCACCGCCCACGCCGCTTTTGGATATGCAGGCCAGTCCTGCATCAGCGTGCAGCGCGTCTTTGTGGAGGAGAGCATCTTCCAGCCGTTCCTGTGGAAGCTGGTGGAGCACACGGCCGCACTCGTCACCGGCAACCCCGCCGACGACGCCACCGACGTCGGCCCGATCATTCGCCCTGCGGACGCCGACCGCGTCGAAACCTGGGTGCGCGAGGCCGTTGAGGCCGGTGCGCGGCTGGTGGCCGGGGGCGAGCGCCGCAACTCCGTTCTTACGCCCGCCATCCTTACCGGCACGCAGCCCGGCATGAAGGTGCGCGACGAGGAGGTCTTCGGCCCCGTTGTCGTGGTGGAGCCCTACACGGACTTTGAAGAGGCGCTCGCCGAGGTCAACCACTCCCGCTACGGACTGCAGGCCGGCCTGCTCACGCGCGACGCCGGACGCATCCTCACCGCCTACCGCGAGCTGGAGATTGGCGCGCTCATCGTTGGCGACACACCCGCCTGGCGCCTGGACCCCATGCCCTACGGCGGCGTCAAGGACTCCGGGCTCGGCCGCGAAGGCATCCGTTCCGCCATCGACGAGATGACCGAACCCCGCATGCTGGTCATGTCCGGCATTCGTTAACTCGCAGACTAACTCAGCGGGTAACTCTGGCCTGACTCAGCAGGAAGATGGGTGCCCCGGGTCTCCAAAGAGACCCGGGATTGCACTCTGCACCGTCGTTAAATTTCGCCTGGATTTGCAGAGGATTTCCACTACCAGCTGAGCAGAGACAATCGAGCTACTCCTGCCAGCTACTGCACAACAAAGCTAAAGGTTGAAAGCTGCAAGCTATCAGGAATAGCTAACACCCTCACGGCGCGCAAAGGTTGCGATTGCAAAACTAACTACCGGCAGGCTGCTTCGAACTCGCTGTAGCTGGCCCAGTGCAGTTGCGCCGTCGCGTTGTCGATGTACGGCCCGGTCTGCATCCTGATGCCCTGCTCGTTTGGCCGGTTCAGCACCAGTTCCGGCCCCTGGAACATGCCGGCAACATCGAAGAACCCGCGTTTCTGGTAGTTGATCCGGAACGGCTTTCGCCACTCAAGGATCCGAAAATCCATCAGCGCGTTGTCCGTGCTGGTGTAGCCGCCATACATCGTGCCGCTCACCTGCATCTTCTGTGGGTGCCCCGGCACCGCGCACAGCCATGCCGCGCCGGTCAGATTGGCGTTCCAGCCCTTGCCCTCGCGCCGCGCCCCGAAGCGGCGGCGCGGCCGGTCCGGAAAGAAGGTCAGATACAGCGGGTACGACTTGCCGTCCTTCGCCACCACCCTGCCGGTTCCGTGCCAATAGAGCAGCGGCGTGGTGTGGCCGCCGATGTGCAGCGCCCATGGGTTCATGACCACCAGCAGCAGCCAGACAAAGGCGGTGATGGCGGCTCCCCCGAGCACCAGCTTCCAAAGGCAGCCGCTTAGAATGCCCAAACATCCGCGTCTCTGTTGCATCCGCCGAGTATAGCCATGGATTACGCTCGTCCCGCAAGGAAAAACAACGACGAAGAGAGCCTTTGCGGCACGGGTGGAAGCCAGCCGCTTTGCCCGCCTTGCTCCTCGCAGGATAGTGCGGCTACTGTACCGCTAACTTAAAAGCGGCGCATCCCCTGCCGACCAATGTAGGATGGTTGGCAACACGGGCACGGGTACCTGCAAGCCGCCGTGCGCTCACCCCCATCGATAGGAAAGAG
>JAJYBT010000374.1 GCA_021778875.1 Acidobacteriota bacterium
TAGACACCCGGCTCGATGGTTACGACCATTCCGGGAAGTAACCGGGTTGTCTGTCCTGCACCGATACGCGGCGACTCGTGAATCTCCAGGCCGACCCCATGGCCGGTGGAGTGGGAAAACGCTTCTGCCAATCCCGCCTGGCGCAAGACGCTGCGGGCGGCTTCATCCACATAGCCGGATGTGACTCCTGCACTGACGGCAGCAACGGCTGCCTCCTGCGCCTGCAGCACCGCCTGGTAGGTGTTGCGCTCGCGGGCGCCTGGCTTACCAAGGTGAACGGTGCGTGTCATATCCGAGCAATAACCCTTGAGGATAACACCGAAGTCGAGGGTCAGGAATCCCCTTCGAGGAAGGCGCGCGGGGGTGGCCCGGCCATGCGGCATGGCGGAGCGGGTGCCGGAGGCAACGATGGTCTCAAAGGACATGCCCTCGGCTCCGAGAAGGCGGGCCTGATGCTCGAGTTCGGCAGCAACTTCAAACTCTGCCTGGCCGGGGCGGATGAAGCCGAGAATATGTTCGAAGAGCTTGCAGCCGAGCAGGGCCGCCTCCACCAGGATGGTGAGCTCCTCTTCGTCCTTGACCCAGCGAAGCGGCTCGACGAGGCGCGAGGGCAGCGCCGAAAGAAAGACCCGGCGCAGACGGGCGGGCAGAGCGGCACGCCAGCGGGCAAGCTCGGCAACGGTAGTCCATGCGGGGTCAAAGCCGGCAAGCTCAACGCCGGGCTGCGCGGCCAGCCACTGCGCGGCGGCGATGGCGGGTGAGCTGGAGACGATCTGGACCTGCGCGGCGGTGACTTCCTGGGCGGCCTGCGCGGTGTAGCGGCCATCCGTAAACAGGCGCGCGGCGCGGCGGGTGACCGCCAAGGCGGCGCTAGAGCCTGTAAATCCAGAGAGATAGCGAAGATCTGGAAGATGGGTGACGAGCAGGCCGGGAAAGCCGGCGCGCGTCATGCGGCGACGAAGCTGACCGATACGGCGTAAGTGGTCCACCCGGAAAGGTATATCACGGTGAGGCGGGTTTTCCGATAGTCCGGCTAGAGCGCCGAGCGGACGGGTTTCTTCTGGGTGGTGTCGGGCTCGGCTTCGGCGGCGTGCTGGTCAGACTGGCGGTCCATCCACTCGTCGAGGCGCGAGCGCTTGAAGCGCCAGCGATTGCCCAGCTTGAAGGCGGGCACGAAGCCTTCGGAGGCGTATTTGTACAGGGTGTCGGGCGAGATACCGAGATAGTCGGAGGCCTGGCGGATGTCCATGACCTCGCGCACCTCGGGGACGAGCAGGTTGGAGCGGGCAGCAACGTGGCGCATAATTCCCCTCCCTGAAAGGCGAGCCGCCCCAGGCAAGATTCCGGCAAAGCTGCCGGTAAGGTTGTATATAACGCCGTTTCAGCCGCCAGTTCAAGGAAATTCACGAGATTTGCAGGAGATTCGCGGCTTTTACGGCGGGTGTTGCGGGGAATCTCGGCGTCTCACTCTGCGGGAAACCCTGCCGGTTGGGCTGCCCTGCCGCTACCTCGCAAGGGGTTGGGTTGTTGCGACGGATGGTGCGCACAACGGAATGGCCCCCGCCGAGGCGGAGGCCATGGTTCCGGAGCTACGCCGGGCTAGTTCTGATCGTCGCGGCGGTGAAGCGTTGGCCGGTCAGTGGAGTTGCTGTTGCCGGACTGGCTGTCTCCGGTGGATCCGGTGCTGGCGCGGCGCAGAGAAGGCTTGTTCTGGTTGTGCGAGTCCGTGAGGCGGCGCTTGTTTTCAATGCGGGCGAGGCGGGCTTTCACGTCGTCAAACTCAGATGTGGTGACGAGGTACTGGTCCTTCGCCGGCAGGATGCGGGCGATCTCCTGCTGGCTGTGCAGGATGCGGTCGGGGGTCTGAGGATGATCGGAGAATGCCTTGGAGACGAGGCCGGGCTTGCGCTTCTCAAGGGCCTGCACCTTCTCAAAGAAGCTGATGAAGGCCTGCGGGTCGTATCCGGCGCGGTACATGTACTGGACGCCGAGGAAGTCAGCCTGCGCTTCAAAATCGCGCGAGAACTTGAGGAAGGTGATGGGCACGGCGAGCGAGGCCGCCTCATAGATGCCGTATCCGGTCCAGCTGTAGCCGGTCATCATGATGAGGGGGATGGTGCCGATCTGCGCGTAGTTCATACGCGTCTGCTCGCGGACGGCGTGATGGGCGCAGACGTGGGCGATCTCATGCGCCATGACGCCGGCGAGTTCGGCCTCCTCATCTGCGTTGAGGATGAGGCCGGAGTTGACGTAGAAGAAGCCGCCGGGCAAAGCCATGGCGTTGATCTCGTCCGAGTCGATGACCTTGATGGTGAAGGGCACCTTGCAGTCAGAGTTCTTGACGAGGTTCTGACCGATGCGGTTGACGTACTCGGCCACGATGGGATCGTTGATCATGCGGGTGCTCTTTTCGATCTCGTCGGCGTAGGTCTTGCCCATCTTGATTTCGGTGTCAGTGGAGTACCAGTTGCCGAGGCCCCGGCCGCCGATTTCGCGGTTGCCCACGGCGTTTACGTCCTCGATGCTGCCGGACTTGACCTTGATGCGGTCACTGCCGACTTCGACCACCTTGGTGGGATCGACGTTGACGTCCTTGGAGTCTCCCTTGACGGGCTTTTCGCCGGGCTTCTCCTTCTTGTTCTTGTCCTTGCTGGATTTGTCCTTGTTGGACTTGTCCGCGGCGGCCGTGGGATTGGCGGGGACGTCGCCCGCGACCGGCGTGGTGCCGGGTGCCGGAGCGGATTGCGCGGCGGGGGTAGCGCCGGACTTGTTGTCCGTTGAGCTGGGCGGCGCGGTTGCCTGCGCGCTGAGCGCAGCGGCCGTGGCCAGCAGAAAGGCCGCCAGCAGTCCTGCCCTGGTTGCTGATTCAATTCCCCTCATGACCCCACCTCCGAAGCCGAGATACAATCCGGCCTCCCGACGTACTTCTACAGTTCATTAGACGCTAGTATGAACCGGAAGGACAGCCGTGCGGGAGAGTTTTTCCACAGCATGAAAGCCGGGTTGGAGCATGGCGCGGCGGATGCGCGGAAAGAGGAATTTGCGGCAGCGTGTCATCCGGCTTGGAGGTGACAGCCGTCTGCATTAGAGTGATGGACACGCAACAGCGGGAGGTTCCTTTGCGACGTACGTTCCGGATGGGGATGGTTCTGGCGGCCGTGTGTGCGCTGATGTACGCAATTGCCGGAGCCGCAGCCCAGACCGTGCCCAAGGCTGCCACGCTGGCGGGGGTGCTGGGCGAGAAGAAGCACTTGCCGGCTGCCAGGACGGACACGCTTGCAACGCCTCCGGTGGTGTTTGATGCAACGCGGATGGGCTCGCCGGTGACGCTGGACCGGGACTGGCGCGTGGGAGTGACGGCAAATCCGGCGGCGGCGAATGCGGATTTCGATGACACGAAGTGGCTGGTGCGGAGCGCGGGAGACTCGCTGGACAACCTGGAGGACCTGGACCGGCCCGCGGACGCGCAGCCCGGCCCACCGCCGCTGGGAAAGCACGGCAAGAACGGGCGTCCGTTTGTGTGGTTCCGGCTGCACCTGAAGCTGGCTCCGAACCACGGGCCGGTGGCGCTGCTGGTTGCGCTGCCGGTTTCGCAGAATACGACGATGTCGATTGGCTCGAACGGGCCGGGCGTGGATGTGTATGCAAACGGGCGGCAGATTCGGCCGGGAGGAGCCAACGGCGATGTGGCCAATCGCTACCAGGAGATCTCGCGCATCTACGACCTTGGACTGGCCTCCACGGACACGGATGTAACGCTGGTGGTGAGGACGATCTACATTCCCTTCGGGCTGGCGTCGTATACGAACTTCTTTTCGAATCGCACACTGCGGCTGGGCAATCCGGATGATCTGCAAAGCGAGTTGGAGCTGTGGTCAGTACACAACCTGTTTGAGCGGCTGCCGAGGCTGGTGAGCGGCATTCTCCTGGTGGTGCTTTCGGGATTTCTGCTGGCGCTGTTTTTTACGCAGAAGGGGCATTTGGAGTATCTGTGGCTGGCGCTGCACGAGCTGTTGCAGGCGCCCATCGGGTACATTGACCTGGCGGGAAGCTCGGCGCAGATTGACCAGCTGTGGTATGCGGCGCTGGTGCTGGAACTGGTGGTGGTTTCAGCCTATCTCTACTTTGAGTTTCTGGTCTCGTTTCTGGCGCTGCCGCGGCGGTGGTACATCCTGGCGCTGCGCTATACAGCACCCATCCTGGGCGGTGTGGGCCCGACGCTGCTGTTTGTAGGCCATAGCGCGGTGATTGGGGTGCTGCTGGCAGTGGTGTACATGGGCAGCCTGTTCTGGATGATCGGATGGGGCGTGTTCACCTTCAGCACACTGATTGCGGCCACGTTGCGGCGCAACTTTGAGGCGGGCCTGCTGCTGATTCCGCTGATTCTGACGATTGTGGGCATTGTGGAGCCGATTTTGACGGGCGGGGTGAGCGGATTTGAAGGCCGCCCGTATCACTCGCCGCTGACGATTGAGGCGGGCATGGTGCCGATTCACT
>JAJYBT010000375.1 GCA_021778875.1 Acidobacteriota bacterium
GGACGTAGCCTTGAGGTTGTTCACGCCCTGCGCCCCGCGCGCTGTGAGGCGATACTCGTCCACATCAGTGCGCTTGCCGAAGCCGTTCTCGGTGACCGTAAGGATGCGTGACTGAGTGACGCAGAGCTTTTCGTCCAACTGCTTGAGCGCCTTCTCGGCGTCTTCGACAGCCTTCTCTGCGGCCTTCTCTGCGGCCTTGAGCTTTTCGTTGTCCGGCGGACCGAGGCGGCGATCTTCGCGGGCCTTTTGCAGGGCTTCTCTGGCGTGAGCAAGGGACTTGCGCAGTGTGTTGAGCTTTTCGGTAAGCCCTTTTGCAGCGGCGCAGGCGTCGCGCTCCTTATCGCGGGTTTCGTCGGAGTCCGTGATGGCCGCGCCGATGACATAGTCTCCCTTTTTGAGCGAAATACCCTTGTTCCCGGCGGCGTTCCGTCCCATGGGACGCAAGCCGATACCGCTGCGCTCAGGGTCGTACTCTTCCTGAAATTGGATGGCCATGCCCTCGCGCGTGGCAAGGAAGATGTTCTGCTTGCCGTTGGTGAGGTCCGCAGCAATGAGGTCGTCATCCTTGTCGATGGCAATGGCGATGATGCCGCGCGCCATCACATTGCTGAAGTCCTTGAGCGGCGTTTTCTTGACCGTGCCCTGCCGCGTGGCGAAGAAGATGAACTTGCCTTCTTCCTCAAGATCGCGAACGGGCAGGATGGTGCGGACATTTTCACCGGGCTGCAGATTGAGCAGGCTCTGCATGCTCTTGCCCTTGCCCGCCGCGCCCACGTCGGGAACTTCATAGACCTTGAGCCAGTAAACGCGACCGGTGTTGGTGAAGCAGAGCAGATAGGCGTGGGTGGAGTCCACGATGAGCTGCGCGACAAAATCCTCTTCGCGCGTCTTCATGCCCATGCGGCCGGTGCCGCCGCGGCGCTGCTGGCGATAGATGGAGATGGGCGTGCGCTTCAGGTAGCCCTGGTGGCTGACGGTGACGGCGACCTGCTCGTCGGCGATGAGGTCTTCAAGTTGAAGTTCCGCGGACTCGTCGATGATCTGCGTGCGGCGCGCGTCGCCGTACTTGTCGCGGACATCCTCAAGCTCCTTGATGATGACGGCGCGCAGCTTTTTCTCGCTGCCGAGGATCTCTTCGTACTCGGCGATCTTCTTGCGGATTTCGTTCAGCTCGTTCAGGATCTCGTCGACAGAGAGCTGGGTGAGGCGATAGAGCTGCAGTTCGAGGATGGCGTCAACCTGTCGGAGCGTGAGGCCCTTCTCCTCGTGCGGCAGGCGCACGCGGTTGAGGTTGATCACAATCTCGGTTCCCTTGCCCCAGGCATACAGGTTTTCCCGGGCTTCAACACGCGAGCCGGACGCGCGAATGATGCGAATGACGGTGTCGAGGTTGTCGAGAGCAATCTTGTAGCCCTCGAGGATGTGCTCGCGCTCGCGGGCCTTGCGCAGCAGGAAAACGGTGCGGCGCTGGACGACATCGACGCGGTGATCGATGAATGCGTGGATGGCCTGATCGAGCCCCAGCTCGCGCGGCTGGCCGTTGAGCACGGCCAGGAAGATCATGGAGAAGCTCTCCTGCATCTGCGTGTGCTTGTAGAGCTGGTTGAGCACAATCTCAGGCTGCGCGCCGCGCTTGAGTTCGATGACGATGCGCATGCCGTCGCGGTCGCTCTCGTCGCGCACGTCGCCGATGTCGTCCACGATTTTCTCGTTGACCAGGTCTGCGATGCGCTCGATGAGCTTGGACTTGTTGACCTGGTAAGGAATCTCAGTGACGATGATCGCCTGCTTTTCCTTGGTCAGGTTTTCCGTGGCCACCTTGGCGCGCATCATGAAGCGGCCGCGGCCGGTTTTGTAAGCCTGCGCGATGCCGCTCTTGCCGTAGAGGAAGCCGCCTGTCGGGAAGTCAGGGCCCTGCACGTGCTTGAGCACTTCAATCAAGCCGGCGCTTGGGTTCTTTACCAGCTCGATGGTGGCGTTGACCACCTCGGTCAGGTTGTGCGGCGGGATGTTGGTGGCCATGCCGACGGCGATGCCGCTGGAGCCGTTGACGATGAGATTGGGAATGCGCGTGGGCAGGACGGTCGGCTCGAATGTGGACTCGTCGTAGTTCGGCGTAAAGTCGACGGTCTCCATTTCGATGTCGGCCAGCAGCTCGCCGGCGATGCGCATCATGCGGCACTCGGTGTAGCGCATGGCCGCGGGCGGGTCGCCGTCCACCGAGCCGAAGTTTCCTTGTCCATCCACCAGCGGATAGCGAAGCGAGAACGGCTGCGCCATGCGGACGAGCGTGTCATAGATGGCGGAGTCGCCGTGGGGGTGGTAGACACCCATGGCCTGACCGACGACCTTGGCGCACTTGGTGTACTTCTTGTTGTGCTCCAGGCCCATCTCGCTGAGGGTGTAGAGTACGCGCCTGTGGACGGGCTTCAAACCGTCACGTGCATCGGGCAGCGCGCGTCCGATGATGACCGACATCGAGTAGTCGAGATAGGAGCGGCGCATCTCCTCCTCGATGTTGATGGGGATGATGTTCGTGCCGCCGTGGGGCGGAACACCGCCATCGAGGGGGAGCTGTGGATTCTTGTCGTCTGCCATAGAGGTTTTCTTGGCCCGCGGAGGTTCAGCAAAAAAACGTCCGGCAAAAGCGGGGCCGGACTCCACGGGCTACTCTGTTATTTTACGCGTTTCAGGAGTAATTGAGCAAGGCGGAAATCGGCAAATAAGTCTTTATTTTGCATGAATTTATAGCTTGATCCAGCAGGCGGTCAGGAAGGGCAGTGGAACCATGACTCCGAAGCGCGATTCTGCACGGGATTCAAGGCGTCGTCAGGCGTGTTCCTGAGAGCCGATTCACGCATTCCATTGCGGCTGGACTCGATCTTTCGGCAATCCTTAGAGCAGGCCGGGCAGGCTCAGAAGGCAAATGACCACCTGCAACGCGACGATGGCCGCGGCGGCAGCGAGGGCCAGGCGGCCTCGGGGGCTTTCGTAGGCGTCGGCGAAGACGCCGCCTGCAAAGGTGAGCAGGAAAGGCAGCGCCCACAGCGAGGGACTTCCGGGGACTCCAGTCAACACGAGAGGCAGCAGGACGACGGCGCAGAGCAGCGGGGCGGTGTTGCCGAAATAGCGCGAGCGGCCCAGGCCGAGGTAGAGCAGCCCTGCGGAGGCAGCGGCCACTGTGACGCCAGCGTTGCCCGGCGCGGAGAAGAATCGCCGGACCGGATCGAGCGAGAACCAGAGAAATCCCGAGGCGGAGCGGAAGAGGTAGCTGAACGCGTCGGGCGAAAAGCCATAGCAGGCGAAGACGAAAAACAACGCGCCAGCCGAGGCAAGCAACACCACGGGCAGCGCCTGACTGCGGCGTCCTTCAGCGACCCAGAGCATGAGCACGAGGCCCAGCAGCGCCGCAACGGGCAAGGCCGCAATGTGCGCGGCAGCGGCTGCGCCGAGAACCGCCGTGAGCAGCACAATGCGCGGACGCCAGCGGCGCCGCGGGCCCTGCATGGCATGGGCTACGCCGATGCAGGTATACACCGCGCCGTACACGCTGACCGCCGCAAGCACCTCAGGATTGGGCGCGATGCATGCCTTGATCATGGCAGGCGAAAAGCAGTAGAGCGCCAGCGCCGTGTATCCGCCGAGGTTGCCGTAGAGACGGCGCGTGACCCACCAGAGGCCTCCGCCCAGGGCGCAGCCCGCGAGCAGAAACGGCATCCGCAGTAGCAGCAGGACGTGGGTGAGCTGATGGCGCAGTTCCCAACTGCTGACTTCGCCGCCGGCCTGCACCACGCGATCTTCGGGCTTGCGCAAGTGGTCAAGGCCGCGCTCCACGAGCAGGTTGAGCGTGAGTGGCAGCCCGGCGAGGCGGTAGGCCAGAATGCCGTCGTGGATATTGCCGCAACTGGTGAAGTAGCCGGCCAGCGGCGAAGGGCGCTCCCACATTTCGCGCCCGCAGCGCGCGTACTGGTAGTCGCGGTCAGAGATCGTCTGGCGGCTGGTGAGCCACAGGCCCTGCGCCAGAAAAAGCAGCAGCAGCCCCGCCGCAATGCGCTGGGGCAGGTTGAAGCGAAATCGGCGGAGCAAAGCGAACCGGTGGGTCATCACGATTAAGAGGACCCTCTCAGTCTAAATGGCGGAGTTGGGAACCCGAAGCGCACCCAGGCAGACTGCCCCTTTGCCCCGGACGCCGGCACCCGCTACACTTCCCTCAGCATGGCCATCGCGCGCGACAACTCTCCGGAACGGCTGGTCAGCGCCTCGCGCGCGGACGAAGAGCAGAGCTTTGAACTGAAACTGCGGCCGCGCTGGCTGGGTGAGTTCATCGGCCAGTCCAAGGCGAAGGAGCAGCTTGCGATTGCGCTGGAGGCCGCCAAGTCGCGCGGCGAGGCGCTGGATCACGTGCTGCTGTTTGGGCCGCCGGGGCTGGGCAAGACGACGCTGGCCACCATCATTGCGAACGAACTGGACGTGGGCTTTCAGCAGACTTCGG
>JAJYBT010000376.1 GCA_021778875.1 Acidobacteriota bacterium
TTCTATTTTTGTGCCTGCGCCCTCCTCATGCTGGGTGTGGCGGCTGTGCCTCTGCGCATGGCGGCCCAGTCGCCTAACGTACAGTCGTCCGCGCCGACCGCGGCCAGCTTCCAGGGCAGCGTCTCCAGCGCTGAGGTTTCGCCGCAGATCATCAACCTCTCGCTCGACGACGCCATCCAGCGCGGGCTCAAGAGCAACCTGGGCGCGATCCTGAGCAGCACGCAGACATCGTCCGTGCGCGGCCGGCGGCTCAGCCAGTTGCAGGCTCTGCTGCCTGAGGTGGACTTCAAAGCGCAGGAAGCGGTGATGCAGACTGACCTGGCGGCGCAGGGCCTGCGCATTCCCGGGTTTCCCACCATCATCGGGCCCTTTGGATACACCGACCTGCGCGCTTATTTGAGCTGGTCGCTGGTGGATGTGAAGTCCCTGCGCGAATATCTGGCCGCGCGCCACAATTTTGCGGCAGCCCAGCTTTCCGAGCAGGATGCGCGCGATCTCGTGGTGCTCACCGTGGGCAATGCCTACCTGCTGGTGCTGGCTGACGAGACGCGCGTGTCCAGTGTGGAAGCGCAGGTGGCAACAGCGAAGATTTCGCTTGACCAGGCCGTCGCCAGCCACGAGGCCGGCACGGCTCCCAAGCTCGACGAGCTGCGCGCGCGCGTGGATTACCAGTCGCTGGAGCAGCAGTTGATCGTGTCGCGCAATGGTCTGGAGAAGGACAAGCTTGCCCTGGCCCGCACCATTGGACTGCCGCTGGCGCAGAGCTTCAACCTCACAGACAAAGCGCCCTACGCAGCCTTTGACCAGATAGATGTGAACACGGCGATTCAGCAGGCCCACGCCAACCGCGAGGATCTGGCCGCAATGGTCGAGCAGACCAAGGCAGCCGAGGAGCAGCACAAAGCGGCCACCGCCGACCGCCTGCCCACGGTCAAGTTCAACGGCGACTACGGCGACATTGGCGTGAATGTGCGCCACTCGCATGGCACCGGCGACGCATCGGGCACACTGAGCGTGCCGCTCTTCAAGGAGTACGGGCTGCGCGGCGAGGCCCAGGTTGCGCAGTCCCAACTGGACACCCAGCGCGCGCAGTTGAGCGACATGAACGCGCAGGTTGATGCCGATGTGCGCGACGCGCTGCTCGACATCGCCTCCGCACAGAAGCAGGTCGAGGTGGCGCGCTCCAGCGTGGAGCTGGCCAACGAGGCGCTCAGCGAGGCGCAGCAGCGCTATGCCAGCGGCGTCAGCGATAACCTGGCCGTCAGCCAGGCAGAGCAGTCCGTAGCCCAGGCCAACGATCAATATGTAGCCAGCCTGTACCGGCACAATGTGGCCAAACTCAGTCTGGCGCGCGCGCTGGGCGCGGCGCAGAATTACAAGAACTATTTGGGAGGAAAGTAGACGTGGCGGATACAACTCCAACACCAGCCCTATCCGAGACGGACGAGAGCACCGAAATCATGCAGCCGCGGTCACGCCGCAGAGGCATCGTGGTGGTTGTGGTTGCGGTCCTCATTGTGATTGCGGCGGGGCTCTGGTGGCGTTCCACCTTCACTGAGGATACAGACGACGCACAGATCAACGGCCACCTGATCCAGATAAGCCCACGCATCGCAGGCCAGGTGAACAAGGTCTTTGTCGATGAGAACCAGGTGGTCAAGGCTGGCGACGAAATTGCCGAGCTGGACACCAGGGACTTCCAGGTCGCGGTGGAGAACGCACAGGCCGCGCTGGCCAGCGCCGAGGCCAACGCCGCGGCCGTGCAGGTCAACGTGCCCCTCACCACCGTCAACACCGGCGCCAATCTGCACTCGGCCGCGGCCGACGTGACCGGCGCGCAGGCCGCCATCTCGCAGGCCGAGCAGCAGCTTGACGCCGCCCGTGCCCGCGTTGCCCAGGCTCAGGCCAACGACACCAAGGCGCAGTCTGACCTCGTGCGCTACAAGCCGCTCGTCGAAAAGGACGTGATCAGCAAGCAGCAGTTTGACGCCGCCGTGGCCGCTGCGGATGCCGCCAGGGCCGCGCTCGCCGATGCAAAGGCCAGCCAGCAGGCCGCCGCCGACGGCGTGCGCGTGGCGCTCGAACGCGAAAAATCGTCCCAGGCCATGTTGAAATATGCGCAGACCGGCCCGCAGCAGGTGGCCGCGCAAAGCGCACGCGCCAAGCAGGCGATGGCCCAGGTGCAGCAGGCCAGGGCACAGCTTGACCAGGCAAAACTCAACCTGAGCTATACAAAAATCGTCGCCCCGACAGACGGCATCATCACTCGCAAAAGCGTCGAGATACACCAGAACGTTTCCGTGGGCCAGAACCTGCTCACGCTGGTTTCGCTCGAGGGGCTGTGGGTCACCGCCAACTTCAAGGAGACGCAGTTACGCCACATGGCTGCCGGCCAGTCCGTCTCAATCTACGTGGACGCAACCGGCAAGGACTACAAGGGCACGGTCACGCAGATTGGCGGCGCCACCGGCTCCATGCTGTCGCTTTTTCCGCCAGAGAACGCGACGGGCAACTACGTCAAGGTGGTCCAGCGCGTTCCCGTGCGCATTGATTTCTCTGATTTGAAGGATGAAGACTCCAGGCACCTGCTGCGTCCCGGCCTATCCGTCGAGCCCAAGGTGCGGGTCAAGTAGCAAACGGCGGGTACGGGGCGCTACTTCCCTTGGCCCGCCAGCACCACGCCCAGCCGGGTGACCACCGTGAGCCCTTCCATCTTGCTGAGGTGCTCAACCGGATCCCAGACAATCTGCATCTTCGTCTCGGCGGCTGGATTCCGTTGCTGTGCGAGCTTCTCCGCACGCTCCTGGCGAGCGCGGAGCGTTTCATATTCGATGAGCATCCTGCGCAGCTCGCGCGATGTCTCGTCCGATGCTGCGCCGTCGTGATTCTTGCTTCGGTTACTGTCCATACAAATTCTCCAGGCTCCTTATTGTAGGCAGACCTGCCCGCCGCCCGGCATCGCGCAATCGTGGTACAGGCATACAACTGTTTGGCCACAGTGGCGCAGCCGGCGCAGTCCATTGGCCCGGTGCCCCGGAGCTTGCCTCCACCACGAGGCGGCCCACCCATGCCGTCCGCAGGTGCGGATAACATGGGCGGGTCGCCTGTGAATTTTCAAGAGGTTGTCCATTCGATCAGAACTGGAGAAGCTGTTTGTGGCGAGCAGGCAGTCACTCTCGAAACCGAATGGACTGCCCCGGACAGCGCATTTGAGCGCAGGTTCGATGTTGTTTGTTTTTACCGCTGACCAGCGGCGCAGTTCACTTCGCATTTATGTGTGCGCGCAAGACCTCCACGCTCGATGGGAAGGTCACGCTGTCGCTTTGTTCTGCGGTAATGAACACATCGAATTCCTTAGAGACCGTCTCTAATCTCAATTCGCCACTTAGATTCTTGTCCACTCCGATGGCGCCCTGCTTGAAAGCCTCGCCGCCGTTTGGGCGGATCCAGACGAGGTAGCTATTGGCAGCGGGAGTCAGACTGGCGGGTTTCGCCAGATGGTCCACTTTTATATCAAGCTTCATGTTTCCATTGTCTTTAGCTCGCTGAACCTTAACTACCCCCATCGCCGCCGGAACCCCAGCAGCGGAAGTCATCTGGTATTCCTGGGCTCCATTGAACGGCCAAACTGCGAGCAACGCCATTGCGATAATCATTTTCATATCTTCTCCCAAACATGATCGCGCGAACATTGCTCCATCGATCTCGATGAACTTCATTCGTGACGCAACAGGCGCAAACGCAGGGCATGTTTCCTGAATTATGGAACATCACGATTCTCCGATGCTGGTCACAATTGCTCGTCAATAGAACTTCGGCCATCGAGCCTTGTGTCCACAGGCCCCATATTCGGTATCAATACAGCGCTCACGAACCCAAAGGTCTGCGGGAGCCCGGCAGGTGGCCCCGATCTCTAGTGAGAGATCGGGGCCACCCGCCTAAAAGCGCCGCCAGGATTTGGGCTGCAGGATACGGATGCTGCGGTTATAGGCTTCTTTTTTCAATTTCGAAATATCGGCGGACTATAATAATGCCCCGAACTCAGGTAGTCGTGTTCTTGTCCAATAGAGAAGAGCACCGAACGCAAGGAACATCCAATGAGTCAACAATTTTCGGCAATTCTCCCTTACATGATGCTGCTCCTCCTTTCAACCGCATCTCTTTCCGCACAAACACCAGCAGGCTCATCGGATCAACCGATTTTCAAGGCCACCACGCGTGAGGTGGTTGTCGATGTAGTGGTGACCGGTGGTAAGGGCGAAGCCGTTAACGGCCTCCGCAAGGAACAGTTTCAGGTCTTCGAGGACGGCAAGCCGCAGACCATCGATTTCTTTGAAGAGCATGCCTCCAGGACTCGGCCGGCTGGATCGCTGCCCACGCCGCCCAAGATGCCCCCTGATGTCTACACGAATGTGCCGCCAGCGCCCGTGGACGATTCCGTAAATGTGTTGCTGCTCGACAGCCTGAATACGCCACCGCA
>JAJYBT010000377.1 GCA_021778875.1 Acidobacteriota bacterium
GGCTCAGCAGCTCGTCCAGTTCCACCTCGCCCAGCACCGAGCGCAGTGTTGTCTGCGCAAACTGCGAGGTCTGGTAGACGTAGTTGGCCACTTTGATCGCGGCGTTGTTCGGATCCACGACATAAAGGGTCACCACGGCATTCACTTTGATCGTGACGTTGTCGCGCGTAATCACATCCTGTGGCGGCACCTCCAGCACATCCTGGCGCAGCGAGATGCGGACCATCTGGTCCAGCGGCCTGAAGACCAGGATGATGCCCGGCCCCTTGGGCGTCGGCAGCGCCCGGCCCAGCCGGAAAATCACCGCGCGCTCATAGTCGCGCAAAATCTTGATCGAGTTGATCAGGTAGAGAACCACGATCGCGAGAACAATCAGAATCGGAATCGGCAGATCAGACATTGGTCTTCCCTCACTCAGCAGGGATTGTACTCCAGAACCCATCCTATGCAGGCGGCTCCTGCGTGCGTGGCTCGCCCGGTTCCACCCGCAGCAGGTATTCATCATGCCCCATCACGCGCAAATGGGTCCCGGCAGCCACCGGCTCACTCGCCACGGCGCGCCAGATCTCTCCCTCCACCAGCACATGCCCTTCGGGCGTAAGCGCCTCCATCGCCGAGGCTGCCCTGCCCACCAGCGCATCCGCGCCCAGTTTGGCCTTCATGCGCCGCGCGCGCACCGCCAGCCGCACAAGGAAGACAGTGATGCCTCCAAACCCCGCACTCACCCCAATCGCCACCCACGGGTTGATACCCATCTCCGGCACCGGCGCTGCAATCAGCGTCAAAGTCCCGAATGTCAGGCACACAATCCCCGCAATCGCAAGCGCCCCGTGCCCTCCAAATTTCGCTTCCAGAATCAGCAGCACCAGCGCCGCCACCAGCAGCAGCACCGCTGTGTAGCGGATCGGCAGCAGATTCAGCCCGAAGATGGCCAGCATCACCATCAGCGTACCCAGAGCGCCGGGAACAATCGTGCCCGGCGTGTTGAATTCCAGATAGATAAGCAGCGCACCGGCCACCAGCATCAGCAGCGCGATATTCGGATTCACCAGCCAGCCCAGCAGCTCTTCGCGCACTGAGGGCTTCACCGTCTCGATGCGTGCGCCAGCCAGGTGCAGCACCTGCTTTGAGCCATCCATTCGCGTAATCTCGCGGCCATCCAGCGTGGCCAGCAATTCCGTGTCGCTGCTGGCGATTACGTCGATCAGGCGCTGCGTCAGCGCCTCCTCCGCTGTGTAGGAGTGCGACGACTGCACCGCAGCCTCGGCAGCCTCCGCATTGCGATTGCGCCGCGTCACGTACGAACGCAGAAAAGCCTCGGCGTCGTTCACGACCTTCTGTTTCATCGTGTCGTCAAGCTTGCCAAACTCAAGCACCGGATGCGCCGCGCCTGCGTTCGTTCCTGGCGCCATTGCCGCCACGTCCGCTGCCTCCAGCAGAAAGAAGCCCGCCGACCCCGCTCGAGCGCCCGCCGGAGCCACGTACACAATCACCGGCACCCGCGACCCAAGAATGGCGCCTGCCATGGCGCGCGTCGATTCCAGCATCCCGCCCGGCGTATCCAGTTCCACCAGCAATGCAGCGGCGCCATTTGCCTGGGCCACCGCAATCGCCCGCTCCAGCATCCCCGCGCTCACCGGCTGGATGGTGTCAGAGAGCACGAGCTTCTCCACCAGTGGCTGCCCTGCCCGCGCAGGCACAGTCAACCCGCAGCACAGCCCGGCTATGGCAACCAGAATCACCGCATTGTGGAACCTGAACCTGATCACGTGCTGAAGCATGCCTTGCTCCTGAACCAGTGTTCTACTGCGTTTTACCCGCCTTCAAATCAATCTGCTGCTTCAAAACCTGTGCCGCGCGGCTCCTGGGATCAAGCTTGAGGGCTTCGCCGGCTTCCTTGCCGGCTTCGTCCAGTTGATTCGCGGCCAGGTCAAGCCGTCCCAGCACAAGATGCGCTTGCACTGAGGGCTCCAGCGCCAGCGCCGTCTGTGCCTCTTTGCGCGCACCCGCCGCATCGCCGGTTCTCTCGCGCACCTCGGCCAGCCCAGCGTGCGCCTCAGCCACCATCCCGTCTGCCGTCACGGCAGACTGGTACAGCCGCTCCGCTTCCAGCAACAGGCCCCGGTCAAGATACTCCTTCGCCTGACTCGCGAATTTCAGCGCGCGCTCATGCGGCGTAAGGGCGGCCAGCCGCAACGCCTCCATCTGGTCCATCATCAGCGCCGCCTGCCGAAAGGCCACTGCATCAAACGTACGCACAATGCGCTCCAGCGGGTCGGCCTGCGCCTCCGTGCTTCCTGCGGCAGCAGGCGCCTTCCACGCTGCCATCAGCCCCTGGGCCTCGCTGTCGCTGGGCCGCAGTTTCAAACACTGCTGCAACTCCGCCAGCGCCTCGCTCGTAGCGCCCTTGCGCTTCAGGCTCACCGCCAGGTTGAAGTGATAATCCGTCGCGTTCGGGTCGGCCGCCACCGCCTGCCGAAAAAGCGCACTGCCGTCGTGCCCCTGGCGGCTCATTGCCACGCCCTGGTTATTCAGCACCTCTGCCAGCGGCAAAACCCGCGCCACTCCTGCAAAGGCATCCTCGGCCCTGGGATAATTCCCTGAGAACAGCAGCGATAGCCCGCGATAAAATCCAGCCTCCAGCGCATCCGGGCTGTTGCGGCCCACCTTGCCGAAGGAGACCGCCGCCTGCTCGTACTGCTGCCCGGCATAGTCCTCGCGTCCCAGCGCCATCCACGCCTGCCCGAAATCCGGGCTCAGTTGGACGGCCTGCTTCAGGTGGCGCAGCCGCTCCGCCTGATCGGGTTGCGAAATCCCGCGAATGTACTGCTCAAAGGCATCCAGGCGCAAATCCTTGCCGGCTGCCACAAAGGTCTCTTCGCTCCCGCTGAAGCCGGGGTCAAGCTGGCGCGTAAGCTTCCACGCCAGCGAGTCAAACACCACGATCAAATCCTTCATCGCGCCGTGCGCAGTCACCGGCTCGCTCATGCGAAGGCGCGCCACGTCCACCACCCGAGCCTCCGCCACGATGCCTGTGGCGTCCGTCTGGTAGCTGCCCACAATAATCGAATCGGCATCCAGCGTCTGCGCCAGCTTCAGCGAGCTCGCCCGCGAGGGCTGAAAACCCTCCGGAAGCCCCAGATGATCCAGCGCATACAGCCGGTCCGCGCGGCTCATCGGAGCAAACCCCGCCGAAGCAAAGCGGCTGCTCAACAGCGACGGCGCGGCCTCGCGGATCCATTCCAGGTTGGGCTGGCCGGTGCGGTTATCAAACGGCAGCACCAGCAGAATTCGCCCATGGGTCCCAGTCGAATCCGCCTGCCCATTCTCCGCAACAGCCTGTCCGTCCGCATGCAGGGCCGCGCACAAAGCCAGAACCAGCCCCAGTGCCGCGCCTGCGCCGGCTAACCCCGGCCAAAGTTTCCGAAGTGTGTAAGAAGTAAGCACAACAAGGCTGATTATAGGTTGTGCGCCGCGCTTGCGACGGCTCGGGCCCATCTCAGCGCGCCCCGCCTACCGTGATGCCCCGGGTGAGGACAGGCTCGCTTCGAATTGCCGGTTGAACCGGATCAGCGCAACCCACATCCCCTGGTCGTCGCGCTCCCACACCAGGCTGCCTCCCAGTTGGGCGGCGATCGCCTCCGGCGGCAGATCGTGGTGCAACCCAAAATAGCGCTCGTCCAGAGTCCTGCTCGCCGGTCCCAGGCTCAGCAGAGGAAACGGAGGATCATACTTCGTCGAAAAAACCAGCGCAGCCGAATACCTGCCCGGCTCGTGGCCGGCGCGGGCAATCTGCGCAGCAGTAAAGTCCTCCAGCGGATAGACCGCAAACGGCTGCTTCACATAGCCCAGTTCCGGCCGCGTCAGCTCGTCCGTCACCGGCCACGCCGACAACACCGTCGCGCCGGGATACCGCGCATTCAACTGCGCAATCCCCGCCATCTCCATCCGAATCACATGCGCATAGGCCAGATTGTCCTCCGGCGCAAATCCATATGGCGGATTGATAAAAAGCGCCGCAACAAACGCCGCCGCGGAAAACGCCGCCACTCCCTGCCAGTAAGGTATCCGGCGATACAAGGTTGACACCGCCATCAGCAGCACCAGCGGATACATGGGCAGCAGGTAGCGCGTCAGCAGCGCCCCGCCCAGCACACTGAACAGCACCGCATTGGCCCCCAGCAGAATAAAAATTTCCCAGATCGTTGCGCGGCGAATCGATGGCCGTTCCCGTCCCCCGGCATCCAGCCGCGGGTTCAGCATCAGCGCCGCCATCGCCATCAGCACCGGCACAAACAGGTTCATATGCGCGGTCAGGTGCAGCAGCCGATGGGCGAATGCCGCCACAATGCGAACCGGCTCCAGCGTAGCTTCGGCGTTATAGCGCAGAAACTCCGGGTTGCCGAAGAGAAAACCGGTCCGCGCATAGTGCCAGCCGTACCAGCCCGCCAGCGGCACAATGCAGGCCGCC
>JAJYBT010000378.1 GCA_021778875.1 Acidobacteriota bacterium
GTGTTCCGAGCGTCTCCACGGCAGGCGGACCTCATTATCGTGTCAGGAACCGTGACAAAGAAGATGGCCCCGCAGGTGGTCCGGCTGTACAACCAGATGCCGGAACCGAAGTACGTGATTGCGATGGGCGCATGTGCGATCTCAGGCGGGCCGTTCCATACCGGATACAACGTGCTGAAGGGCATTGACCGGTATATTCCCGTGGATGTGCATATTCCGGGGTGTCCGCCGAGGCCGGAAGCGCTGCTGAGCGCGTTCATTACGCTGCAAGAGAAGATCCGGGAGCAGCAGCTGACGGGCGAAGCGAGGCCGCGACATCTGAAAGCGGATCTGCCGAGCGAGTTTACGGTGCCGGAGTACGGCGAGCATGGGCTGGAACCGGCCGAGAATGAAGAGGTTTGGAAGAATCCGCTGAAGGTGCTGCAGTAAAGGAAATGATGGCCGAGCAGACGATCAATACGGAACAGGTAAAGGCGGCCATTGATGCGGCCGTGCCCGGCTGCCGGGTTGAGATTCTGCGGAACGAGAGCCCTTCGGGACAGCACTCCCTGATACTTGACCATGAGCATGCGGTGGAAGTGGCGCGCTTTCTGCGCGATGATCCGGAGCTGCGGCTGGACTACTGCGCGGACGTCGCCGGGGTGGACTGGCTGGACGCAGAAGTTACGGAAAAGGTGAAGGTGAAGAAGCTGGTTGACGGCGTGGAGACAGAGGTCGACGAAACCCGGAAGACCGTGACGCCGGGCTACCTGGAAGCCGTGTACCACCTTTATTCGATGGAAAAGAAGCACGGGCCGGTGGTGGTTCGGCTGCGGACGAAGGATCGCGGCGAGGGTGCGCGGGTTCCATCACTCACGCCGGTGTGGCGAAGTGCGGAGTTCCAGGAGCGCGAGGCGTTTGACCTGTACGGAATTGTGTTTGAGGGGCATCCGGACCTGCGGCGCATTTTGATGTGGGATGAGTTCAAGGATTATCCGATGCGCAAGGACTATGTGGCTCCGGAGGACGATGAGGAGCCAGTTGCGGCAGTGCAGGAGGGTGCAAAGTGAGCGCGGGCGCGGTGGCAGAGCGGATTGTGGAGCTGACCGGCGACGCGGACAGCGGGCAGGTGCTCGAAATCTCGATGGGGCCGCATCATCCGTCGACACACGGCGTGTTTCGCATGAACGTGGAGCTGGAAGGCGAGACGGTGGTGAAGCTGAAGCCGGTCTTCGGCTACCTGCACCGCAACCACGAAAAGATTGCCGAGCACGGTTTCTACCTGATGGCGATTCCCTACACGGACCGGCTGGACTATATGTGCTCGATGACGAACAACTGGGGATATTGTTTGTCTGTCGAGAAGCTGGCAGGGATTGCAGTTCCAGAGCGGGCAGAGTATGCGCGGGTGATTGTGGCGGAGCTGACGCGTTTGCAGAACCATGCGTCGCTGATTGGGTTCCTGATGCAGGACATGGGAGCAAGCGGGACTCCATTGATGTATGCGTTCCGCGAGCGAGAGAAGATTCTGGACCTGTTTGAGCAGCTGAGCGGGGCGCGCATGATGTGCAACTACATGCGGTTCGGCGGCGTGCGCGTGGACCCCTCGCAGCAATGGCTGGCGGAGGTCAAGGCGCTGGTGGGACGCTTCCCGCGATTCCTGGATGAGTTTGAAAAGCTGCTGCGGGAGAACGAAATCCTGATGAGCCGCACGCAGTATGTCGGCGTTCTGCCGCGCGAGTTGGCAATCAACGCCGGCATTACAGGGCCGATGCTGCGGGCCAGCGGTGTGAACTACGACATCCGCAAAGTGGATGGGTACGGAGTCTACGACCGGTTCCAGTTCCGGGTGCCACTGGGTGAGCACGGCGATGTGTACGACCGGTACATGATGCGCGTGCTGGAAATGCGGGAGTCAGTGAAGATTCTGGAGCAGGCGCTGGCACAGATTCCGGAGGGACCTGTGATGGACCCAAAGGTGCGACTGCGCGGGCTGCGTCCGAAGGCCGGCGAGGCTTACGGACGGATTGAGTCGCCCAAGGGCGAACTGGGATTTTATTTGATCAGCAATGGGACGACGGAGCCGTATCGGTACAGGGTGCGGCCGCCGAGCATGATTAACCTGACGGTGCTGGAAGACATGTGCCTGGGACGAAGCGTGGCGGACATTGTGGTGACCTTGGGCAGCGTGGATATTGTGCTGGGCGAGGTCGACCGCTGAGCGCGATGGATGATGGACGAGGAATTTGAGACGCGGAGCTGAAATGCGGTTTGCGAAACAAGACGAGCGGGTAAGCCATGCTGGGTGAAGGGATCCTGAAGGGGCTGGCGGAAACCGCACGGAATTTTTTCGGCAGCTACTTTGAGAAAGAGCGCCTCACGACGGTGCAGTATCCGGAAGAGCGGCTGCCGCAGGCCGAGGCGGCGCGGGTGTTCCCGTTCCTGGTGTATGACACCGACGACTGGCAGAAGGGGCTGCGGTGCGTGGCGTGCAAAATTTGCGAAGTGGAGTGCCCGCCACAGTGCATTTCGATTGTAAAGAGCACGGACAAGAAGCCGGATTTTGTGGGGAAACTGCAGGCCTATCCGGAGAAGTTCCAAATTGATGTTTCCGTATGTATGAGCTGCCAGATCTGCGTGGAGGTTTGTCCGTTTGACGCGATCAAGATGGACACGGCGTTTGAGTTGAGCACGGACGACCGCTTTGGCGGGCTGCATTGGCAGAAGGACCGGCTGGCCAAACCGAATTCACACTTCCAGAAGATACATCCGACGGACGCGGCAGTGATTGACGCGGAGCGCGCCGACAAGAAGGCCAAGGCTGAGGCAGCCGAGGCGGCGAAAGCAGCGGCCGAAGCAGCCAAGGCGGCAGCGGCGAAGGTCGAGGCGGCAAAAACGGAGGGTTCAGCCAAACCATGACGCAAGGACTGGACCAGATATTCGTTACGTTCCAGCACTGGGCTGTGGCCCATTCACCGGTGTTTCTGCAGCCGGCGGTATCAATCGTGCTGCCGGTCGTGGGAATCGTGATTCTGTTTCCAGCACTGTTTGCGATTACGACCGTACTGGAGCGCAAGGGGCTGGCGCGCATGCAGAACCGGTACGGCCCGAACCGCGTGGGTCCGTTTGGGCTGTTTCAGCCGCTGGCGGATGCGGTGAAGTCGTTGACCAAGGAAGACGTGGTCCCGCGCACGGCGGACAAGCTGGTTCACTTTCTGGCTCCAGTAGTGCTGGTGGCAGTGGTGTTCCTGGAGTTCGCGGTGATCCCGATTGGCCGAAACATGGTGCTGGCCGATATGAACAGCGGAGTGCTGTTCTTTTTTGCGGCGGGCGCGGCGACAGAAATGTCCGTGTTCATGGCGGGGTGGTCGAGCCGGAATAAGTATTCGTTGCTGGGCGCGATGCGCGCAGTGGCGCAGATGATCAGCTATGAGGCGCCGCTGATTCTGTCGTCGATTGCGGTGGTGATGGCGGCTGGATCGCTCTCGACGGTGACGATTGTCGAGAAGCAGGCGGGGTATAGCGGCTTCTGGCCGCACTGGTATGTGCTGACGCCGTGGGGGCTGGCAGGCTTTGTGCTGTTCGCGATCGCGATGACGGCGGAGTCGAACCGGTCGCCGTTCGATTTGCCGGAAGGCGAGTCGGAGATTATTGCCGGGTACTTCACGGAGTACTCGGGGTTCAAGTTTGCGCTGTTCTTCCTGGGCGAGTATCTGGAGATGTTTGCGGTGAGCGGGATGGCGACGACGCTGTTTCTGGGTGGATGGGCTGCACCGTTCTCCTTCCTGACGTGGATTCCGTCCTGGATATGGTTCCTGGGGAAGGTGATGACGCTGATCCTGGTGTTCATTTGGGTGCGCGGGACGCTTCCCCGGCTGCGCATGGACCAGCTGATGAATTTTGCATGGAAGTTCATGCTGCCGATGACGCTGACGGTGATTTTCTCAGCCGGGCTGTGGCGATTTTTGCCTTCGGGCGTGCTGCGGTGGCTGATTTGTGCGGCTCCAATCGCGCTGCTTTATGTGGTGCTGGGCCGCGTGCTGCAGACGGGCCGCAAGATTGAGAAACGGGTGTACCGCTATGCCGAGTAAATGCGCGAGGTGGAGATGACGGCGCCGTTTGTAATTCTGGCCCTTGTGGCGATTGGCGGCGCGGTGGCGGCAATGACGATGCGCAAGCTGGTGCATTGCGCGCTGGCGCTGGCGCTGTGCTTTGTGGGTCTGGCGGGGCTGTATCTGGATTTGAACGCGCAGTTTGTGGGCCTGGTGCAGGTGCTGGTGTATGTGGGCGCGGTGGTGATCCTGATTGTGTTTGCGATTCTGCTCACGCGGCACGACGAGCTGCCCGTGCAAACGGGCCGCACGCGGATTGCGGGGCTGGGCGTAAGCGCGGTGGTCTTCGCGGTGCTGGCCTGGGCGGTGACGGCAGGCGGCGCGAAGCTGGGCGTGGCCGGCGGGACTCCGGAAGCGGCAATGAAGGAC
>JAJYBT010000379.1 GCA_021778875.1 Acidobacteriota bacterium
GATGTGGACATGGAAATGGCGCGGTCGGAGCTGATGGGCTCGGAGTACTACACGCTGACCTACATGCCGCAGGATGTTCCGAGCGACGGCAAGTTCCGGCGGATTCGGGTGACGCTGCGCAACCGGAATCTGCGGGTGGTGACCAAGGCGGGCTATTTTGCGCCGGACGGGCGGAATCCCGTTGATCCGCGGCAGCAGACGATGATCAACATCGCCGAGGCTGCCGCATCCACTATCCCGTTCCATGCGCTGGATTTGACGGTGGCGGACGTGGTGCGGCATCCGGACACGCGGAGCGCGGCGTTTACGGTGAAGTTGAAAGGGAAACACCTGGGCTGGAGCGATGCAGGCGGCGGGAGGAGTTCCACGAATCTGGTTGTAGCGGCGGTGAGCCGGAGCGGGGATGGGAGCATTGTTGCATCTAGGCTGGAACACGTGTCTATTTCGTCTGGAATGCAGGATCGAGCGCGACGGGCCGAAGCAGAGGCGTCGTTGCCGCTCTCGATTCGCGTTCCGCGCAAGACGAAAACGGTGCGGGTAGTGATCGAGACGGAAGAGGGCGGGCGGATTGGCGCGGCCGATCTGGACCGGAAGACGATTGATGCCGCTCCTGCGGCCCCGACACCGCAGCCGAAATTGACTCGTCATCGCCCGGAGTATGCGCGGCCTGCGCCTGCACCGCCGGCGACCCAGTAGACGGTGAGCCTGGGCGGCCAGCGGTCCTGCCTGAAGTCGAGACCCGCTATGATGGTTTCGAGCGCCAGGCGAGGCGGCGCGTGCATGCCCAACTCCACCAGCATTTTTATCTCGGCGGGCGAGGCCAGCGGCGAGCACTATGGCGCGCTGCTGATTGAGGCGCTGAAGCGGCGGCTGACCGCCGCGGGGCAGACGGCTGCCTTTTTCGGTATGGGCGGGCCGCGCATGGTGGGCGCCGGGCTCCAGTGCGTGGTGCGGGCCGAGGATATGGCGGTGATGGGCATTACCGAGGTCGTCCGCCACCTGCCGCGCATTTATCGCGAGTTCCGCAAACTGAAGCGGGCGATCCGCGAGCGCCGGCCCGCCGTGGCTGTGCTGATCGATTTTCCTGACATTCACTTCAGGCTGGCGGAGGAGTTCCACCGCCTGGGCGTACCCGTGATTTATTTTGTGAGCCCGCAATTGTGGGCGTGGAAGAAGCACCGCATCAAACTGGTGAAGAAATATGTGGACAAGATGCTGGTGATCTTCCCCTTCGAGGAGCAGTTTTATCGCGAGCATGGGGTGGAGGTGGAGTTTGTGGGGCATCCTCTGGCGGAGCTGCCGCTGCCCACGATCAGCCGGGAGCAGTTTGCGCGGGAGAGCAGCCTTAACCCGGACCGGACCTGGGTGGGACTGTTGCCGGGCAGCCGGATCAAGGAGATTCGGGAGAATCTGCCGGAGATGCTTGCCGCCGCGCGCATTCTGACGCTGCGCGGGCTGATGCCTTCGGACCCGCATGGGGAATACGAATTTATTGTTCCGCTGGCGCCGACGCTGAGCGCCGCCCAGCGCAGCATGGTTCTGGGCATGGTGAAGGAGCTTGGGGCCGGGTGCTCGATCCGGCTGGCGGACGATGCTCGCGCAACGCTGCACCATGCGCGGGCCTCGGTGGTGGCCAGCGGCACGGCCACGGTGGAGGCGGCGCTGATGGGGAATCCTTTTGTGGTGGTTTACCGGGTTTCGCCCATCACATACGCAATTGCGAAGCGGGTGGTGACGGTGCCGCACGTGGCGATGGCGAATCTGATTGCCGGCGGCAGAGTGGTTCCCGAGCTGATTCAAGACGAGTTCGAGGCGGCGAATATCGTGGAACAAATTGAACCGCTGCTACCGGATGGGCCCCGGCGCGAGTCCATGATGAAGGAGCTGAAGCGGATTCGCGGCCTGCTGAATTCCCGCCCTGGAAGCGATGGGGGGATGAAGGGCGGAGCAATCGACCGGGCAGCGGAGATTACGCTTGAGCGAATGAGTGCGACTTCCCCGGTCGCGGAATCCGTGCAATTCTGAACTAGGCCGGAGTTGGACCCGATAAACGGCTGCCGCATGAATGGCTGCGATGCGATGATGACAGGTATGCGTTCCAGAATGCGATTGACGGTGGTTGACTGCGGATTGCGGCGTTTTGGTTTGGCGCTTGGCACGCTGGCTGCGGGAGCGATGCTGGCTTTGCCCCTGCACGCGCAGGCTCCAGAGCGCGCCGCGCTGAACATTACCGGCTATGTGATTGACGCCGAGCTGGACACGGCGACGCACCACCTGACGGCCAAGACGCAGGTGAGCTTTACCGCTCCGGCCAACGCGCAGCAGGTGAGCTTTGGCTTTCACCCGGCGCTGAAGGTGACCAACATTGCCGATGAGGCAGGCAAGGTGCTGACCGGCGAGCGGCTGGCGGACGGGACGATCCGGGTGACTCCGGCGACGCCGTTTGTCCCGGAGCAGGCGGTGCGGTGGACCTTCCAATATGAGGGCGTGATCACCGGGACGGAGGACGGACCGGTGGAGGGGCTGAAACTGGCTGCGATTCAGGAGCCGATTTCGTACCTTCTCTATGCGGCGCGGTGGTTTCCCACGACGGGCTACATGACCGACCGCTTCACGGCGGAGATGCATATTCGCGTGCCGCAAGGGATGCGGGTCTTTGCCAGCGGTTCGAAGGGCGCTTCGCATGCCGTGACGCTGGCCGACGGCAAACCGGGAGACCAGTTCGACTTCAACTGGACCAAGCCGGGGTTTCCAGGCACGGTGATCGCGGGGCGCTATCTTGGACCCTTTACGGCGGGGCCGGGGAATGTGAATGTCTATCTGACGGTGAGCCATCAGGCAGCGGGCAATGAGCTGGCGCAGACGGCGGCAAAGGAATACGACTTCTTTTCGGAAAGCTTTGGGATGCCTGAGAGCAGCCACCTGAACGTGGTGGAGCTGCCGGATGACACGCTGCCGATTGCCTGGGCGCCGGAGCTGGCGGCGATGATGGGGTCGCGGGTGAGCGACAAGTCTGGCGTGCGGCTGCTGGCCAATACGATTGCGCACCAGTGGTGGGGGTCAGAGGTAAGCCCGCGCACGCAGAACGATGCGTGGATTACGAACGGCATGGCTCGCTACGGGGAACTGATGTATCTGGAAGAGGATAGCGGGAAGAATGCCCTGCGGGCCGCGCTGGCGGACGTTTCCGCCGGAGCGCTGGCGTACGACACGATTCCCCTGTCGAGCGCCGGCAGGCTGAATCCCTTTTCGCCGGAGTTTCAGTCAATGACGCTGGAGAAGGGCGCGATGATCTTCCACATGCTGCGGGGGGAAATTGGCGACAAGGCGTTTCTGGCGACGCTGAAGGGCACGCTGAGCCAGTTCACAGACAGCTCGATCCGGACGAGCGACTTTGAGAAGGTGGCCGAGGCGCAGAGCCAGCAGCAGTTGACGGCGTTCTTTGCGCAATGGGTGGATGGGACGGGAGCACCGTACTTCAACAACAAGTACACGGTCTACCGGCTGGGCAATAACAAGGGGTTCCGCACGATTGGCGATATTACGCAGGATCTTGACCTGTTCCGCATGCCGGTGGAGGTGCAGGTGGAGACCGAGGGCAAAACGGAAGACCAGAAGATCGACGTGGTGGGGACGGATTCGCAATACGTGATTGACACATTCGGGCGGCCGCGGCGGATCAGCATCGATCCGGGCGACTGGGTGCTGAAGTCTACGCCGGACCTGCAGGTGCGGATCGCCATTCTGAAAGGCCAGCAACTGGTGGCGCAGGGCGACCTGACCGGGGCGCTTGCCGCCTACCAGAAGGCGCTCACCGCGAACCCGCAGAGCTCGCTGGCCAGCTATCGCATCGGGGAAGTTCTGTTTACGCAGCGGAACTACCAGGCGAGCGTGAACTCCTATCGCGACGCGCTGCGCGGCGACGGAGAGCCAGCCTGGACCGAGGTCTGGAGCCACATCCAGATTGGCAAGATCTTTGATATTACCGGCCAGCGCGACCGCGCCGTAAATGAATATCGCCTGGCCGTGCAGACCAACGACAATACCCAGGGCGCTGTGAACGAGGCGCGGATGTATCTGCAGAAGCCCTACAAGCGGCCGGATACGAACTGACCGCCGCCAAGGCAAAACGAACGGCCAGCCCGAGGGCTGGCCGTCGTAGTCTCCACATCTTGTGGGATTTATTGATCGGAGCTGGACGGGCCAAGGGCGAGGACCTGGAGCTTGACGGGGGCGAGGCCAGCCTTGGTCATGTGCAGCTTGCGGGCGGCGCCATAGGAGAGGTCGATGATGCGGCCTGGCTCCAGGTCGCCGCGGTCGGTGATGCGAACCACGACCGAGCGATGGTTGACCGCGTCGATGACCCGCACGCGGGTGCCAAAGGGCAGCGTTGGATGGCAGGCGGTCATGGCGTACATATCGAACTTTTCGCCACTTGCCGTTCGACGCCCG
>JAJYBT010000380.1 GCA_021778875.1 Acidobacteriota bacterium
GCGGACAGTGTAGAAGCGTAGAGCGCCTCGGAGAGATAGCCTGAATCGGCTGCGGCTCCCATCAGCAGATTGTGGGTTTGTGCGGCTGCGCGCAAGGTCTGCGGCGCAGCCGGCGTTGACGCGGATGTGGTCGAGTTGCTTCCCCCGCAGCCGGTGATGCCTGCCAGCGCGAAAAGGCCGCAGATGGCCAGCGCCGGCAAGGCGTGCATGTTCCGATCTGGAGTGCTGCGTACTGTTCGATCGGCCATGCCAATCGCAAACATCCGCATGAATGATTACCTCGTCGAACCGGTCGACGCGCGAGCGCGGATTACCTTACTCCGCCGGGTCCTCCGCCGTGAACGGCGAGCAGCACGGCTTTTCCGTTGCGTGGAAGTTCATCAGCTCCAGCCGGATGCCATCCGGGTCGTACAAATTGAACTGGCCCTTGCCGTCTTTGCCGATCTGCGTGTGCGCGTCGTGCGTGCCGCCCAGCCGGTTGCCGGCTTCCAGCACCTTGTAACCCTCATTCACTGACTTCACGCCAATCGAGAGATGGTCCAACACGCCCAGGGCATGCTGCGTCATCGTCGCCGGAATCCCCGAGCCCGAGGGGCCGCTCGTCATCATGTACTCCAGCCAGTCGTGCCCGTCGGGAACCTGCTGGCTCACCCAGTCGATCTTGTCGTCCTTCATGCCGCCAAACCAGTAAGGCTTGAAGTCCAGCACGGCGCGATAAAAGGTGTCTTCCTTTGCGCGGTCATGCACCATGATGCCGACGTGGATGATGTGCGTGCCGATGACGTTCGGCGCATTCGGCGCCTTGGCGTGCGGTGACGGCTCGACGAACTCCACCTTGTTATTCTCCGGGTCCAGCACGGTGAACCACTTGCTGCCATCGGCGCCGCGCGTCACCATGGCCGGAGTCTTCCATCCCCGAATCCACAGATACTTGCGCATGCCTTCGGCGCTGCTCACGTTCCACGCCGTGTGGTCCAGCCGGTTGATGCCGGAGCCCGGCGGCAGCGGCAGCACCTCAATAAACTGTGTCGCGCTCACGGCGTAGCGCACGCCATCTGAGTTCTCCGGATCGGGCTCCCTGGCCGCGCCGATAATGTCCTTGTAATAGTGCTCCGTCGCAACCGGGTCTGACGTGTAAACGGCAAGGTGCGAAATGCCCGTGATCTTGGGGCGCGAAACCTGGTTCTGAGCGGTGGCGGCAACAGCAACGGCGGCTAGAAATGCAGCAGCCAGGATTCTGGAAGACATGGTTCACCTCATAATGTTCGGCGAGAGAACAATAAATCGATTTGGCATGCGGTGTAAACAGGGGCGTTTTTCCCGTCCCCATGCCCGCCTCACGTCCCGCGCCGTACAATGCGCACATGCGTCGCCAAAATTCCTTTGCCATCTGTGCCTTGCTTGTCGTCACTGCCTGCCTTGGCCTGCCCGCCCGCGCCCAGACCGCGCTGCCCACCGCATCGCCCGCCGATCGCGCCCTGGCCCGCGAAATCTTCAAGCAGCTCATCGAAATCAACACCACCGACACGCCCAAAGGCAACGTGACCACCGCCACGGCAGCGATGCAGAAGCGCTTTCTTGACGCGGGATTTGCGCCCGGCGATGTGCATCTGCTCGGCCCCGACGTGCACAAGATGAACCTGGTGGTTCGTTATCGAGCCGCCGGCCAGCCAACGGAGAAGCCCGTGGTCTTCCTCTGCCATGTCGATGTGGTTGAGGCCCTGCGCTCCGACTGGAATACCGACCCCTTCGAGTTTGTGGAGAAGGACGGCTACTTCTACGGCCGCGGCACACAGGACATGAAGGACTCCGACGCTGGGATGGTGGCCACTTTCCTGCGCCTGCACAGCGAGGGCTACAAGCCCAAGCGCGACCTCATCCTGGCCCTCACCGCCGATGAAGAAGGCGGCAAGTTCAACGGCGCCCACTGGCTGGTGGAGAACCACCGCGACCTTGTTGACGCGGCCTTCGTCATCAATCCCGACGCCGGCGGCGTGGAACTGGACCATGGCCGCGCCGTGGTGGCCGATGTTGAGGCAACAGAAAAGGTGTACGCGGACTTCCAGGTCACCGCGGTCAACCCCGGCGGCCACAGTTCGCGCCCGCGTCCTGACAACGCAATCTATGAGCTGACGGCGGCGCTGAACAAACTGGCCGCTTATTCGTTCCCCTTCGAGATGAACGAAGTCACGCGCACCTATTTCCAGAATCTTGCAAAAGAGGAGACGGGCCAGACAGCGGCGGACATGCGCGCCATCCTCGCCACTCCGCCGGACCTGGCCGCCGCCGCGCGCCTCAGCGCCGAGCCCAGCTTCTACTCCAACTTCCGCACCACCTGCGTCGCCACGCGCCTGAGCGGCGGCCACGCCAACAACGCCCTGCCGCAGACCGCCCAGGCCAACGTGAACTGCCGCATCTTCCCCGGCCACTCGCCTGAAGAGATTCGCCAGCAGCTTGCCGCCCTCTTCAGCGATTCCAAGCTCACCGTGAAGTATGTCTCTGACGCGGGCGTTGTCGCGGACATTGCGCCAGACCGCAAGGCCATGGTCCCGCCGCCGCCTATCAAGGAAGTTTTCGACCCGCTGACGCGCATCACCCAGGCCATCTGGCCCGGCGTGCCTGTAACGCCTGTGATGGAAAACGGCGCCACCGACTCCATCTACTTTGCGCAGGCCGGCATCCCCTCATACGGCTATTCCGCCATTGCGCTGGAGCGCGACGATGACCGCGCCCACGGCCAGGACGAGCGCCTGCCCATCGACTCCTATTGGAAGTCGCTGGATTTCTTCTACTCGTTCGCCAAAGCCCTCGGCGGAGAGTAAGCGCCGCTTCTGGTGTTCGCCAAACAGATGATCATTTGTGTTTTGTGAAGTCGTGCCCTGACACAGGACCTTGCCAATGGCGAGTTTTCCGCAGCGTGTGAATGCCCCTGCTCCCCCGGTTTGGAATTCATGCATTTGTGCATGCGGAGTGAAGAAGTCCGAGCTGGAGTGCGAAATTTTCTGCAAGCTTTTTGTGGAAAAGCGCAAATATTTTTTTGTGTGGGGGGGGGAGGGGGGTACCTCTTTGGCTCGGCAATTTACGCCGGCAGGAGCTTGTGTGGCGCAACTTTCGCTCGATATGCGGTGAGCGCGACCTGTGCGGCATAGAGAAGCCTGGCGCTTTGAGCGCTATCGAAGGCGCCGAGGAGAATGCCCTGGGCGACGCAGGCGATGAAGTCGCGGATGTTGTCGTGGCCGACGAGCGGGGGCATGGCTTCTCGAAAGGCGGTGGCGGCGCACTCGGTGGCAGCGGCTTTGGTTTGGTTGATGGCGATGTTGACCTTGAAGGTGCGGTTGAATGCGTCGCAGCAGCGGGCGACGGCGTGGTTGGCGTGGGCGGGCTGGGTTTCAGTTGGATTGGACATGAAGGTTTCTCCCTGGACGGCGAGCTGACTGGCCGTTCTTTTCTACCTACACTGATTGTGAAGGAATTGGGGAAATACTCTGCAAAGCCGGGATGGGGAATCTGCTGCGTGGAATCAGGGGTTTGCGCCGGATGCGAGTGCGGAGGGATTGACAAGCGGGTGGGGTGAACCCCGGTTCGGGGCTATTCGTGAGACGGGTGCGCAGGGGCGCGTCTCCCTTGCCGGCCAACCACTCGAGATTCTGGCCACGGACTCCGGCAGATTTTGCTGGGTCGCAAGGGGAACCGGGTCCTCAGCCAAAGAGTTTGAAACAGCCAGCAATATGAACGTGCGTTCACGCGAACCTGGGATAAAATGAGCGCGTTGCGCGATTCAAGTGCGCATCAGGCGCAGTGTTATGGCCACGCAAGAAGTAGCTTTTCTGCACCGCCAGCTAGAAGAGAGGAAGCGACGCCTGGAAGGGGCGATTTCTCTTGTTCCGCAGAATGCCAGCCTGGATGGTCTGCTGCGAGAAGTGGATTCTGCGCTCGAACGGATGGTGAATGGCACCTACGGCCTTTGCCAGGTATGCCATGAACCGATCGAGCATGATCGACTGCTGGCCAATCCGTTGCTCTGCAACTGCCTCCCTCACCTGAGCGACTCAGAGGTGGGCGCGCTTCAGCGCGACCTCGAACTGGCTGCGCAGGTACAACACAATCTGTTACCTCTGGCGGGCCTGCGGGCTGGAGGCTGGGAAACCAACTACCATTACGCGCCGCTGGGGCCGGTGAGCGGCGACTACTGCGACTTGATCCCCGCCGATGGGCAACTGTTCTTTTTTCTTGGCGACGTATCAGGCAAAGGTGTCGCGGCATCGCTGCTGATGACGCAACTGCACGCGTTGTTTCGCAGCCTGACTCGCATGTCGCTGCCGCTGGACCAGATCGTACCTCAGGTTAACCGCGTCTTCTGTGAAAGCGCGCTTGCAGGGCACTACGCCACGCTGGTTTGCGGGCAAGCCAAGCCAAATGGAGAGGTCGAAATCCATAACGCGGGACA
>JAJYBT010000381.1 GCA_021778875.1 Acidobacteriota bacterium
CGATATCGAGCAGGCCTGCGGGGATGCTGACGACGAAGCCCGCGACCCAGGTGGCGATGGCCGGGGTGCGGAAGCTGGGGTGAATCCGGCTGAAGACGGTGGGCAGCAGGCGGTCACGCGACATGGCGAACCAGACGCGGGCCTGGCCAAGCTGGAAGACGAGGATGGAGGAGATCATGCCCAGCATGGCTCCGATGAGGACGAAGAGCCGGACCCAGTTGAGGGAGGCGCCGCCGGGCGCGACGGTGAGCCGCTCCAGCGCATTGACCACCGGGGCCGCGTCGCCCATCACGGACTTCCACGGCACGATGCCGCTGAGCACGATGGCCACGCCGCCGTAGAGCAGCGTGCAGGCGATGAGCGTGGCCAGGATGCCGAAGGGCAGGTCGCGCTGCGGGTTGCGGCACTCCTCGGCCGCGGTGGAGACGGAGTCAAAGCCGATGTACGTGAAGAAGATGATGGAGCCGCCGGTGAGCACGCCGGTCCAGCCGTTGGGCATGAAGGGGTGCCAGTAATGGGGCTTGATGAAGCTGGAGGCGGCAATGATGAAGACGAGGATGGCGCAGATCTTGACCAGCACGAGGATGTTGTTGGTGCGCGCCGACTCGCGGATGCCGCGGACGAGGATCACCGTGAGAATCATCACGATGAGGAAGGCGGGAATGTTGAAGCCGAAGTGCCATCCGGGCGGGTAGAGGTCGTGCCCGGCAAAGTCCTGCAGGCCGGTGGGCAGATAGGCGGGCGAGATCCACTTGAGCGCGGGATGGATGCCGAACCAGTCGAGCAGGTCGACGGTGTGCGCGGCAAAGCCGACGCTGACGCTCATGTTGCTGAAGGCGTATTCGAGGATGAGGTCCCAGCCGATGATCCAGGCGACCAGCTCGCCGAGGGTGGCGTAGGTGTAAGTGTAGGCCGAGCCGGCGATGGGGATCATGGAGGCGAGCTCGGCGTAGCACAGGCCGGTGAAGACGCAGACGATGGCGACCAGCACGAGCGAGAGCGCGAGGGCAGGGCCCGCGCCGGGGCGTCCGGCCAGCGCCGTGTGGTGCAGCAGGAAGTGCAGCAGCGGCGTGTTGCTGATGGAGGGGGTGTCAAAGGTTTGCCCGGCCATGGCCGTGCCGATGACGGTAAAGATGCCGGAGCCGATGACGGCGCCAATGCCCAGCGCGGTAAGGGACCAGGGCCCGAGCGTCTTCTTCAGCGCGTGGTCGGGGTCTTCTGACTCGCGGATGAGCTTATCGATGGACTTGCGGGCGAGCAGTTGGCTGGGCAGGGCGGTTCTCCTGTGTCTGGACGGCGGCTAACTCCGGGGACAGGGTGCCTGCGTCGCAGTGTACAAGATGCTGGCTACGGCTGTGGAGACCTCCACGGGGACAACGCGCTCGGGCCGGCCACGGAGGACCGGCCCGATGTATCGCTCGCTTGCGGGCAGCCTGGTTTAGCGCTTGGACTGGCCGCGAACCAGCTTCTTGACCTTCTTCTTGTTGGAGCCGCGCGGGGTGGTGCGCTTGGCCTTGGGGGCGGCCTTCTTGCGGGCCGTGCGCTTTGCTTTCTTTCGTTCCAGCTTGTCTTCAATC
The DNA here is from genome assembly GCA_021778875.1 of Acidobacteriota bacterium. Next base: position 1,578 of record JAJYBT010000381.1, read on the forward strand.
TTGGTTGTATCTGCCACTGCTATCCTCTTTCGCTGCCAATTCTTCGATGTTTCCCGTGCGCCGGGCGTTTGCAACCCTTATGGTATCAGGGTTTGCGGCGCGGTGAAAGCTGGGGGAGCGAGGAAAGCCGTGCAAAGAGCGGCGTTTGGAGCCTTTCGAAGGTAAACTGTAAGTGGAGTGAGTTTTCCGCCCACCGCTCGGCCCTGGCCGCTCTCCAGCTTCTGACGAGCTCCGTACCGCACGCAACAATCACGCGTCAACAGGCCACTGTTGGACGGAGTTAATTTATGCGTTCTGATCAGATTCATCGCGCCCTTGCGCGGGGTATGAACCGCTTTGAGGTTTGCCAGCTTGTTTCCAAGGGGGTAAAGGCGACGCACAAGACGGGGTCGCGGTTTGAGAACTCCATCAACGATGTGCTGGAGTATCTAGGCACGCACGAGCGGCCCAGCGAAGAGCTTCCTCCGGCACAGGGCGCCAAGCAACTGCGGACGGCTGCCTGAGCTGCATGGGCCCCGCGCAGGGGCCAGACGCACGAAAGGGACGGCAAGTTCGCCGTCCCTTTCTGTTTGATTCCGAGATGGGGCTACTTCGTTAGATAACCTGAACGTTCTCGGCCTGCCATCCCTTGGGGCCCTTGGTCACGTTGAGGCGGACCTTCTGGCCTTCCTGGAGCGAACGGAAGCCGTTCGACTGAATGGCGGTGTGATGGACGAAGACGTCCTCGCCGTTTTCACGGGTCAAAAATCCAAATCCCTTGGCGTCGTTAAACCACTTGACTGTGCCTGTTTCCATGATGTGTTGATCCTTTGATGCGGAATTACCGCGAACGCAATGTGGAAGTGTTTGCGTGTGGAGCGGTAACTCGGAACAGGCAAGGACTTCTTTAATCGAATTCTACGATTAACTGAAGTGTAGCACGGAAGGGATTCCACCGGCGGCGGGAGCCTAGATCTTCTGCAGGTTGGCGAATCGCTCCATCAGCTTCTTCATGCCGTGGCGGTTGAACATGACGGTGAGCTTGGCGTCGTCGCCCTCGCCCTCGCGATAGAGAACGGTGCCCTCGCCGTACTTGGCGTGGCGTACGCGCTGGCCCTTGCCGAGGCCGGTGTCGCCGCCGGGGGCTGGAATCTCAATGGCAGGGCGGGGGAGCGCGCCGGGCTGGATGCCGGCCGTCTTGCCGCCAAAGAAGCGCGCAATGTTGTCGATGGAGTGCGCGTCCGGCGATGCTTCCGCACCTTTCTGCCGGGGAGCCGATTCCACGCCGGTTGAGGCCGGCTTTGTGCCGGCCTTCATCCAGGAGGCGACAAAGGGCTTGGGGGAGCCGGTGCCGCCGGCGTAGTTCCGGCGCTGGCCTGCGCCGGAGGAGGCGGCAAAGCGGGGCGTCTCCTGGTTCTCGTCCTCGTAGTTGTAGTGGCGGTCGGCGAAGTCGCCGGTGCGGCGGTTGCCCCCGTAGCCGTAGGCCGGGGTAGACCAGGCGGGCGAGCGGCCGCCGAGGTTCTCGACGAGCTGGCTGGGCACTTCCTCCAGGAAGCGCGAGGGGATGCTCATCTCCGGCGCGTCATTGCCGTAGCGGCGGCGATAGTTGGCGCGGGTAAGGATGAGGGTGTTCATGGCGCGGGTCATGCCCACGTAGCAGAGGCGGCGCTCCTCTTCGAGCTCCTCTGGATTGCTGAGGGTGCGCGAGTGCGGGAAGAGGCCCTCCTCCATTCCGGCGAGGAAGACGAGCGGGAACTCGAGGCCCTTGGCGGCGTGCAGGGTCATCAGCGTGACGCGCGCGTCGGGGTCAAACTGATCGGAGTCCGAGGCGAGCGCGGCGTGGTCGAGGAACTCGGCGAGGGTTTCGCCGCGCTCTTCGGCGTCGCGTGCGGCGTTGGCCAGTTCCTTCAGATTTTCAATGCGGCTGAAGGCTTCGGGCGTGCCTTCGGTCTCAAGCGCCTTGATGTAGCCGGTGCGGTCGATGAGGAAGCGGATCAGCTCCGGCAGAGTGGCGGCATCGCCGGGGGCGCGGAAGCCGCTTTCGCGCTGTTCGTCTTGGGTGGGTTCGGCGGCCGGGGAAGTGTCGTTCCCAGGTCTCGAAGACGAGACCTGGGGCACCCGGGCGTCGGCCTGCCGGGGCATTGTGAGGAAGGGCCGCCTGGGCGCCTCGGCAAAGGGTGAGAAGCTGGCCATGTCCAGCAGGGGAAGCTGGTCCTGGTTGCCGCCGAAGTCGAAGGCGGTGTCTGCGCCGGCGGCTTCAGCGGCGGGCTCGGTTGCGCCAAAGGAGAAGTCGGTGTCGGCGTTCTCTTCCGCGGCGACGTCTGCGGCCAGCTTGCCGGCGAAGTCGGGATCCATCATGGCCTGCGCATCGGTGATGAGCTGGCGGAAGGAGTCCAGCGCCATGAGGGCGCGGGTGGGGATGAGCTTGTTGGCGATGGAGGCGGCGATGGCGTCCCAGGTGGAGGAGCCGGTCTCAAGGGCCAGCCGCTCCATGGTCTCCAGGGTGGTTTTGCCGATGCCGCGCGGCGGCGTGTTGATGACCCGCTGCAGGGCCATGGAGTCATGCGGGTTGCGGATGAGGCGCAGATAGCTGAGCAGGTCCTTGATCTCAGCGCGCTCGTAAAAGCTGAAGCCGCCGACCATGGTGTACTTCACGTTATAGCGGCGCAGGGCCTCTTCCACCAGCCGCGACTGGGAGTTGGTGCGATAGAGGACGGCGCAGTGCGCGGCCTCGGTGTCGCTGCCGGTCTCGCGCAGAAACTTCTGGATGCGGTCGGCGATGAAGAGGGCTTCGTTTTCGCCGTCGGGAGCCTCGTAGTAGCCGATGTGGGAGCCGCCCTGGCGGTCGGTCCAGAGCTTTTTGCCCTTGCGGCGGACGTTGTTGGCGA
>JAJYBT010000382.1 GCA_021778875.1 Acidobacteriota bacterium
GGACTTCAACATGCTGCCGCCGGGCGACCTGCGCAACTGCATGGTGGCACTGAGCGAAGAGGAAGACCTGCTGGTGCAACTGTTCGCCCACCGGTTTCGCTCTGGCGATGCACTGGAGGGACACAACTTCGGCAACCTGTTTGTGGCGGCACTTACGGAGATCACGGGGGACTTTGCCCACGCCATTCAGCTGGCCTCAAAGATTCTGGCCACGCGCGGCCACATCTATCCGGTGACCACGGCCAACGCCACGCTGGTGGCCCGCATGGACGATGGTTCGCTTGTGCGGGGCGAGACCAGCATCACGGCCAGCCGGCACCGCATCGCCGAGCTGATGCTGGACCCTCCGGGCGCCTCGGCTGTGCCGGAGACGCTGGAGGCCATTGAGCGCGCCGACCTGATCACGGTGGGGCCCGGCTCGCTGTACACGTCGCTGATTACCAACCTGCTGGTGCAGGGCATCCCCTCGGCGCTGGCCCAGGCGCGCGGGGTGCGGGTGTACGTCTGTAACCTGATGACGCAGGCCAATGAGAGCCTGGGACTGAGCGCGTCAGAACACATCGAGCGCATCTACGAGCACACGCGCGCGCCGATCTTCGATTACGCAATCGTGAACACGGCGCCCTTCTCGCCCCAGACCATCGAGCGCTATGCGGCAGAGAACGCCGCGCCCATCGTGGCCGACATCGAGCGGATTGAGGCCCTGGGCGTCCGCTGCATTACGGGCAACTTTGCCAGCGAAGAGAGCGTGGTTCGCCACGCCGCCGCACGCGTCACCAGTGCCCTGCTGGCGCTGGGTCAGGCCGCCGTCAGCCGCGCGTGACATGCTGCTCTGCCAACTGACATCCGCTTTCTTCCAGTACCGGAAACGACCTGAGCGCGTCTTCAAGTCCGTGCCTATCGTCAGGCTGCTAATCCGCGGCTTCCACGGTTCGCTTGAGCTGGCCGCAGGCGGCAAAGATGTCGCGCCCGCGCGGACGGCGCAGGTAGACCGGTACGCCCTCGGCGGCGAGCGTGCGCCGGAACGCCTCCACCGTTTCCGGCGCGGGCATGGCGTAGGGCACGCCGGGTCCGGGATTCCAGGCAATCAGGTTCACCTTCAGCGGCAGGCCGGCCAGGCGCACCAGACGCGCCACCTCGCGCGCATGCTCGGGCTGGTCTGTAACGCCGCCGAGCAGAACGTACTCAAAGGTGACCCGCTCGCGGGGCCGCAGGCGCAGCTTTCGCACCGCGTCCACAACGGCCTCAATGGGCCACTTGCGGTTGATCGGCATCAGTTCACTGCGCACGGCATCGTTGGGCGCGTTGAGGCTGATGGCCAGCTTGGGACGGACCTCGGGCGGCTCCTCCGCTAGGCGCTCGATGCCGGGCACGATGCCGGAGGTGGAGACGGTCATGCGCTGCGGGCTGATGCCCACCTCCTGCACCAGCAGGCGCACGGCGGCCATCCAGTTTTCGTAGTTGAGCAGGGGCTCGCCCATGCCCATGAAGACCAGGTTGACGCGCTCCCGGCCGATTTCGACGCTGTGCCGGTCGAGCACGGAGACGACCTGTCCGGCGATCTCGCCCGCGGTAAGGTTACGCTGCAGGCCCAGGCGGGCGGTAAGGCAGAACTGGCAGTTGACGGCGCAGCCCACCTGGCTGGAAACGCAGATGGTGGCGCGGTCCCAGCCCTTGCCTGCCTCGTCGGTCTCGCTGCCGTCGCCGGCTTCGCCGCCGTCGCCCTCGGGCATCCAGACGGTCTCCACAGTCTCCGGTCCGGCCACGCCCTCCACCAGGTAACGCTCCGTCCCATCCACTGAGACAAAGGCCTGTACGAAGGGGGGACGGCCGACCTCCCAGCCCTCCGCCGCCAGCTTTTGCCGCAGGGACAGGGGCAGGGGGGTGATCTGGCCAAGGCTGGTAACCCTTTGACGATAGAGCGCTTCTGCCAGCTGACGCCCCCGCCAGGCGGGTTCGCCCATGGCTTGCATGCGCGCCGCGAGGGCTGCCGCATCCAATCCGAAGAGGGGCCGGCGGCTTCCCTCCGGGGGCAAGTTGGTGTCTAATCGAACGAGTTGGCTGGAATTTGCGGTCACGGCTGGGCTCAGCATAGAGCATCTCTCCCCTACCATGCAGCCCCCACCCGCCGAACCGGTTCCGGCATGTCTCCCGTTCCAGGGCGTCGTACCGGCCTGCTGCGGCCGCAATTGCCGCAGGGGCTGAACAGCAAAACTTACTCATCGAGGATTATGACCACCGAGCGAAACCTTCGCCGCACTGTATTGCCCAACGGCCTGACCGTTCTGACCGAGCGCATGGAGCATCTGCGATCCGTAGCCATGGGGGTCTGGATCAAGTCCGGCTCCCGCTGCGAGCCAGCCGAGACGAACGGCATCTCTCATTTTGTGGAGCACATGCTCTTCAAGGGCACGCGGTCGCGCTCGGCGCAGCATATCGCCCGCGAGATGGACTCGATCGGCGGCAACCTGGACGCTTTTACCGGCAAGGAGACGATCTGCTTCAACGTGAAGTCGCTGGCGGACCACGTGCCCATCGCGCTGGACGTGCTGGCCGACCTGGTGCTGAACCCGGTCTTCGCCACCAAGGACATTGAGCGCGAGCGGGGCGTGATTCTGGAGGAGATCAAGATCGACGAGGACAACCCGGACGTGCTGGTCCACGAGATCTTCACGCAGAACTTCTGGAAGGATCACCCGTTGGGCAAGCCGATCCTGGGCACCTCTGCCACAGTGGCGCGGCTGGACCAGCAGCAGTTGTTCGACTATCACGGCGGGCGGTTCCTGGGCGGCAACATGGTCTTTTCCGCGGCGGGCAACCTGGAGCACGACCAGTTTGTGGATGCCGTGGCAAAGAAGTTTGCCCCGCTGGCGGCGGGCAATGCCGTGCGGGAAGAACAGGCTCCGGAGGCCAGCGCGCGCATTATGCTACGCAACAAGAAGGCGCTGGAGCAGGTGCAGATCTGCCTGGGCGTGCCTGCGCCGCCCATTACGGACGACAATCGCTACGCCACGCTCATCCTGAACACGGTGCTGGGCGGCGGCATGAGCTCGCGCCTGTTCCAGACGATCCGCGAAGAGCGGGGCATGGCGTACTCCATCTACTCTGACCTGAACCCGTATCGCGATGCGGGGACGCTGTGCATCTACGCGGGCACCTCGGCGGGCAAGACGCTGGAGACCATTGACCTGATTCTGGCCGAGTTCCGCAAGCTGAAGCAGACCCCGCTGACGGCCGAAGAGCTGACCCGCGCCAAGGACCAGTTGAAGGGCAACATCCTGATGGGGCTGGAGAGCAGCAACTCCCGCATGGCCAACCTGGCGCGGCAGGAGATCTACTTCCAGCAGTTCTTCACGGCAGAGGAGGTCATTGCCCGCATTGACGTGGTGACTGCGGAGCAGGTGCAGGCCATGGCGCAGCGGCTGTTTGACCCCGACCGCATTGCCGTAACGCTGCTGGGCCGGTTGGACGGCGTGAAGCTGAACCGCTCGCGGCTGGTGTGCTGAGCGGTGCATTTCCCTTCTGCGTCTGTAAGTTGTAGCATCAACTCGGATGGGCCGGATGGGTCGGCCTGCACTACGAGGCACAGAAAATCCATGAATCGCACGTTTTCCTTCGATCGCAACCGGCGCGGCACACGGCAGCCAATCGCGGCCCTGGCGGGCAACTCCGCTGCGGAGCGGCAGAACGGCTTTACGCTGATGGAACTGCTGATCGTTATCGCCATCATTCTTATCCTGATGCTGGTGGCGATTCCCACGGCCGGGACCATTCGCAAGCACGCCAACGAGCTTTCCGCACAGAAGTCACTGCAGACCATCCAGCAGGCCGAGTCGATGTACGAGTCGAACTATCCCACGCAGGGCTATGCCTGCACCCTGCAGTCCCTTGGCGGCGAGCCGAGCTCTGGCCCGCCGAGCGCGACGGCGGCGCAGGTGATCAACGGAGAGCTGGCCACGGGCATCAAGTCCGGCTACATCTTCAACATCACCAACTGCACCAAGGTGACGGTGAACAACTCCGAGCGCGTGACGAGCTACACGGCCACGGCGGTTCCGGCAACGCCGGGCAAGACGGGCGACCGCGGCTTCTGCCTTGAGTCAGGCGGAGCCATGAAGGCCGACCCCGCGGGCGGCACCAACTGCACCCAGATGGTGCAATGACGTTCCTGTTGACCCCAGATTCGCGTGGTTCGTTCCGGATATCCCGGGTTTCGCGTATGCGGCCGGGGTATCTGTGCGTGTGGCTTGTGGTTTGCATGCTCGTTGTGCCGGGACTGCGCGCGCAGAAGCCGCCGCAGGCAAGGCCGCTGACGGTGCACGATGTGGCGCAGCGCGTGGACAGGCACTATAACCAGTTGCGCTCACTGAAAGCGGGCTTTCTGGAGAGCTATGAGGGGCTGGGCATGCGGCGCACCGAGAGCGGCACGCT
>JAJYBT010000383.1 GCA_021778875.1 Acidobacteriota bacterium
GGATTGGAAGACCGCGCACAACTCAACGGCGCGGAGGTTCGCGTGCCCGTGGACTACCTGGCTGCACGGCCTGGGCTGTGGATCTTCAGCGCTGGTGACGATGCCAAGCCGCTGGCGAACATGGCGCGCGAAATGGGTTGGTATGTCGCGGTGGCCGATGGCCGCGCGCATCTGGCAACGCGGGGTCGCTTTCCGGCAGCCCATGACGTGCGCGTTTTGCCGATTGCGGATCTGCCGGGCGCGGCGCATGCGCACCTGACGCTGCTGCCCACAGACGCGGCCGTGGTGATGACGCACAGCTTTGAGCAGGATTCGCGGATACTGGCGTCGCTGCTGGGTGTGGGCTTTCCGCTGGCATACATCGGCGTGCTTGGCCCGCAGCGCCGAACGCTCGACCTGCTGGCGGAGGCGGCCCGGCTGCTGGGCCTGCCCGCAACATCAGACCGGCTGGAGCGCTGGATGGATGCACTGCACGCGCCCACCGGCCTGGACCTGGGTGGCGAGGCACCGGCAGCGGTTGCGCTGTCGATACTGGCCGAAGTGCAGCAGGCCATCAGCGCAGCCACCGGACAGCCGCTGCGCAAGGTACGCGCCACGGCAGCCACGGTGAGCGCCTGAACGCTGCGCGGGCGGCATGCCATAAACTTTTCCCATGACCACTTCCCCTGCCACGCTGGATGCGCTGAACGCACGTGTCGTGCAATGCAACCTGTGTCCACGGCTGCGCGAGCACTGCGCGGAGGTGGCTCGCGTTAAACGGCGCGCCTATGCGGACTGGGAATACTGGGGGCGTCCTGTGCCCTCGTTTGGCGACCCCAAAGCGCACGTGCTGGCGCTGGGCCTGGCGCCGGGCGCACACGGCTCCAACCGCACTGGCAGGCCCTTCACGGGCGATGGCTCGGGCGATTTTCTTTACCCGGTCCTGTACGAGGCGGGCTTCGCATCGCAGCCCAACGCCACGTCCCGCGAAGACGGCATGCGGCTCAACAGCCTGTGGATTACCTCTGTGGTGCGCTGCGCTCCGCCGGGAAACAAGCCTACTACGGACGAGTTGCGCAACTGCGCTCCGTGGCTGGATGAAGAGATGCGCCTGCTGCGGGATTTGCGCGTGGTGGTGTGCCTGGGGCGCATCGCCTTTGATGGACTGCTGGCGCATTTGCAGCGCACGGGGCAGTTGATCTCGCGGCGAGGACTGGTGTTTGGCCATGGCGTAGAGTACGCGCTGCCGGGCGGCTTGCACGCCATCACCAGCTATCACCCGTCCCTGCAGAACACGAATACGGGCAAGCTGACCCGGCCCATGTTTCTTGCGGTCTTTCAGCGCGCGCGGGAGCTGGCGGGTTTGCGCTGAGCGGGGAGCGCGGACGTAAGCTGAAGAGGAGTGAGGAGAATATGGACACCGTTGCAAAGGCAATTCTGAAGGAACTTTTGCCCGCAGAAAATGAGCCTCAGGCGCAGAGCGTGAAAGGCAGGCAGCCTGCTGGGCCGCTGGATCATCTGTCGAACGCGGTGCTGCTCGAACGTGCAGCCTACCTGCGCAAACTCGCCGCGCTGGGAGACGGCTCCGCAAGCGAGACGCTGAAGGAGTATCCGCAACACGCCATTATGCTGTTGTTTCGCGGCCGCAGCGGCATTGCGGAGTTGCATGAAAACTTTGCCGACATCTTCTTTGTGCTGGAAGGCAACGCAACGCTGGTGACCGGCGGCTCCATTGCAGACGCAAAGACGATTGCTCCGGGAGAGACACGCGGCTCCGCGGTAACGGGCGGCTCAAGCCAGAACCTGCGCACAGGCGACGTGGCCCATGTTCCCGCCGGGCTGCCGCACCAGATGCTGGTGAGCAGCGACAAGAGCGTGACCTGCATGGTGCTGAAGATTCAGCAGAACCTGTGATGCACTGGGCCGGAACGATCGCGTGAAGTGGCCGCGAAAGGATCGCCGCCACTCCGCGCAATCCTTTCGCAACGATTGTTTCGCACCCGGCCCCGCGGACTGCGCGGCTATTGCTTTGCCGGCGCTTTCGCCACCTCAACGGCGAACACGTAGGTTGGCCCGAACATGTTTGACCGGAAAATGATGTACTTTTTATCCGGCGAGAAGCTCACGTTGGGCTCCAGATGATAGTGATGCTTCGACATGTTCACGAGCTTTTCCGCATGGAAGACGCCCGGATGCACAAACCGGGAATCGTTGATGCCATCGCCCTGGATCACCTCAGGATGGAACAGGTAGATCCACTCACCGTCCGGCGCGTGCGCCACCTGTCCGGGGTCGCCGCCGTCGCCGCAGAATAACGTGCCATCGCGCGACACGTTGAAGTGAATGGACCACTCGTTGCGCTGCATGTGATAGGCGATCTGCTCACCCGTGTCCACATTGCGCCCCTCCAGCCAGAAGTCCTGACCCTTGGGCGTCTGCCAATCGAACCAGATAGTCTTGCCGTCGTGGCTCCAGAACTCGTGCCCTGCGATCTCCATGAACATGGTGCGCGTGTGCACCAGGGTATTCTGCGAGCCGTCGGTTCGAATGGTCCAGATGCGATCCACCTTCTGCCACGGCCCTTCGTGGCAATACAGTAGCAGCGTCGGGTCTGTCGGCGAGAACTGCAGATGATTCAGCCACTCTGTGCTGTTGAGCAGGACCTTCTTCTTCCCCGTGCGCAGATCGATGGTGTACAGCTCCATGGGCAAGTGCGCAGCCAGCCGCTTCTGCATCATCTCGCCCTTGTTGCGCGCCTGAATCAACGGCTGCGGTTGCCCTGCGCGATGCTCGAACGGAGCCGGCGCATGCGCGCCCACGATGGAAGCGCCTGCTGCGAGCGTCTCATCGGCATTGATGGTGATCACGTTTTCGCCTGGCTCCAGCGTCAGCAGCCTGCGCGTTTCTTTCGTATCCACGTTGGTCGCGTACAGTGCGTGGTCCTCAGGCCGCACGTAGAAGACGCTCGGCGTCCTGTGGCCCATCTCGATTGCGCGCACGCGGCCTTCCACCACTTGCCGGGACTTAAGCGTCGTCAGGTCGATGACCGAGATGCCGCTCGGCGTGGTGTACGCCATCTCTCTGCCATCGGGCGCGTAGCTGTTCACGTTGAAGTAGAAGCTCGCCGAATCCGGCTCATCCGTCAGCCGGATTACCCGGTGCCCCGTCTGCGGATCGATCCAGCTTTTGGGCGGCGCTTGCCCCGGCTGCACCGACGGAGCTTGCGAGAAGGCCACCGTACCGAACACGGCTGCGCATGCGAAGAGAAAAGTGCGGGAAAGAAGAGACATGATGCACTCCTGGAACCTGAGACTGTGAGCTGCGGGTTCAGCGTTCGTACGGCTTCTGCGCAGATAGAAATGGATCGTACGGATCGCTCCAGATTGTTGGCGGATCAGGGTGGGCCGGATCGAACATTGGAACACCATGCCGCAGGTACTTCGTCAACGGCAGTTTGTCGTCGCGCATTCCCTGCATAACGCACTTCGCAAGTTCGAGCGCGCCAAAGCTGTTGAAGTGCGTATCGTCGGCAAGCGGCTGCGGCTGGCTGGGAAACGTGTTCGCCGGATAATGTACGAATGCCTTCAGCGTGCCCTCCGGGCCCATTGCTTCAAACAGAGTCTTGCTCATGGCGTTCAGATCGATCAGCGGCACGTGCTCCTGCTGCGCGACCCTGCGCATTGCATCGGGATATCCGGCCAGCGTCATGCGGATCTTCCCGCTCTCGTCGAAGCTGCGCCGGTTCATCGACGTTACCAGCACCGGGTGCGCGCCCTTTGCCCTCGCCATGTCGATGTACTTGTGAAGCAGTTCTTCGTACTGCGGGATCGGTACAAAGCCGCGCCCCGGCTTCTGATCGTTGTGTGCAAACTGCACCATCAGCCAGTCGCCGCTGTGGATCGTGCTCATCAGCTTGTCCCAGCGCCGCTCGGTCTCAAAGCTGTGTATCGTCTCGCCGGACTCTGCCTCGTTTGCCACCGCAATGTTGCTGTTGAAAAATGACGGCAGCTCCTGCCCCCACGCCGCCCACGGCTCGTTGTCCTGATCCACGACGGTTGAGTCGCCCGCGATGTAGAGGGTCGGCACATGGACCGGCTCGATGTCGATGGATCGCACGGCCGGATGCGGCCCGGTGAACTCAAGCGTCAGCTTGTCGTCCCAGTCCAGGCTGCCGATCTCGCGCGGCTTCAGGTGCACGCGCTCACTCGCGTTTACCTGCGGCGTGCGCACATGCACCACAAACGAGCGCTTCCCCTTCTCGCCAGGCCCGGTGCTTACATCCTGCAACATCAGCCGACGACCCTCGGCGTTCACCGTGGTTGTGGCCGCCTGTGCGTCGCCAAGCTCCAACGTAACGCGGTAATTGCCGTCCGGCTCCTTGACGGAAACGAAGAATGCCTTGTCGCTGTGGCACACGCCGTTCTCAATCTGCGGT
>JAJYBT010000384.1 GCA_021778875.1 Acidobacteriota bacterium
CGGGCAGATGCTCAAGCCGCCGCACCCCATTGCGCGCGCCGCCTATGCCCTGGCCATGGCCATCAACCCCAACAATCACGCCCGCGACGGCGGCCGCGCCAGCTCACAAATGGAAATCGAAGCCGTGGCGGAAATCGCCCGCATGTTCGGCTGGGCAGACACTTACCTCGGCCACCTCACCTCCAGCGGAACCCTCGCCAACCTCGAAGCGCTCTGGGTCGCCGGCCAGCTTGCGCCCGGCCACCGCATCGTCGGCTCCGCGCAGGCGCACTACACCCACCAGCGCATCTCCGCCGTCCTCCAGCTCAGCTACTCCGCCATTCCCTCAGACGCCCGGGGCCGCATGGACCTCAACATGCTTGAGGCCGAACTGCGCAAGGGCGACGTGGGCACCGTCGTCGTCACCCTCGGCACCACGGCCATTGGCGCCGTCGATCCGCTGGACCAGATTCTCGACCTCCGCCAGCGCTACGGCTTCCGTATTCATGTGGATGCCGCCTATGGCGGTTACTTCCGGCTCATTCCCGAAGCGCTGGATGAACCGGCCCGCAAGGCCTATGCAGCCATCAGCCAGGCGGACTCAATCGTCGTCGATCCCCACAAGCACGGCCTCCAGCCCTACGGTTGCGGCTGCGTGCTCTTCCGCGACCCCGCCGTGGGCCGCTTTTACAAGCACGACTCACCCTATACCTATTTCACATCAAAGGAGTTGCACCTGGGCGAAATTAGCCTGGAGTGCTCCCGCGCCGGCGCTGCCGCGGTGGCCTTGTGGGCCACCCAGCAGCTCTTGCCGCTCACGCCCGGCGGCACGTTCGCCCGCGGCCTGGCGCGCGGGCGCGCTGCCGCCCTCGAGCTGGACCGGCGGCTGCGCCAGGACAAGACCCAGCGCTTTCAGCCGCTGGCCGCTGGTCCGCCCGAGCTGGATATTGTCGTCTGGCAGCTCAACGCCGACTCTTCCGAGCGGGCCTCCGAACGGGCACAGAAGGTTTTTGTGGCCTGCGCCGCAGAAGATTTGCACCTGGCCCTTGTACAATTGCCGCAATCCTGGTTTCGCCCCGCCGGCACCGGCGGAGACGCAAGCGGTCATGTGACCTGTCTGCGCAGTGTGCTGATGAAGCCCGAGCACGAGGCATGGATTGACAGGATTTGGGTAACGCTGACTACGGCCTGTGCGAAGGTCGAGGAGGGGTAAAAGCCGGTGATAGACGGAGCTTTAGCCGCACCCTCGAAAGAAAACGTTCTCATGCAAAGCGGCGATTGCTCCGTCAGCATCCTCCCCGGCCTGGGCGGAAAAATCGCCTCTATCCGCATTCATCGCAATGAGTTACTGCAGGCCCCGCTTGCTCCTCTTGGCCCGCGCACCCGCACCACGGCCTTTGAGGCAAGCGACGCCAGCGGATGGGATGAGTGTCTTCCTTCTGTCGCCGGCTGCACGGTGGAAACCGCCGCCGGCCGCGCTGAAATCCCCGACCACGGAGACCTCTGGCGCGTGGCCTGGGAACAGGTCGCGTCGGGTCAGGATTTCGTGAAATTGCGGGGTGCTTGCTTCTCTCTCCCACTGGTGCTCGAGAGAATGACCACGCTCGCCGAGACTGCCAACGGCTGGCAGCTCCGGCTGGACTACAGGCTGACCAACACAGGCAACAATCCCGTGCCGTGGTCCTGGGCGGCGCATCCGCTGTTTGCCGCCGCAGAGGGCGATCGAATTCTGCTGCCGGACACCGTCCGCACACTGCGCGTGGAGGGCTCAGCCGGCCACCGCCTCGGAGCGACAGGCGACGCCGTTGCGTGGCCCGTGGCAACCCTGGCCAATGGCAGCCGAACCGACCTGAGCGTGGCTCAACCGCCTGCGTCGGGTATCGGCGACAAGCTTTTCACAGGCCCCCTGGCACCTGCGGAAAACTGGTGTGTATTGGAACGCCCCTCGGCAGGCGTGCGGATTCGGCTCCGCTTTGACCCCGCCGCAACGCCGTATCTTGGCCTCTGGATCTGCTACGGTGGCTGGCCGGAGCAGCCGGGGCCAAAGCAGAACTGTGTGGCGCTGGAGCCCTCGACCGCGCCCGTGGACTCGCTGGCGATCAGCGGCCCATGGTCGCGCACGCTGGAGCCCGGAGAGTCATGCGCCTGGCCCATGTGGATTGATCTTGAAATGATTTAAGGTGTGACACATATGCATGATTCTGCTGCTCTCCGAAACCTGCACCGCACCCGCTTTCAGGCCGAGCCGGCCATCTTTGTCGCGCCTGGCCGCGTAAACCTGATTGGCGAGCACACGGACTACGCCGAAGGCTTTGTGATGCCGGCGGCAATTGATTTCGCAACCCTGGCCGCCATTTCCCCGCGCTCCGACGGCAAAATCGTCATCTACTCGGAGAATTACGGCGACGAGCGGACCTTTGACGCGGCGGCGCTGCCCGAGACGCCCAGCAAGCATTGGAGCGATTATCCTGTCGGCGTCGTAGTCACCCTGGCCCGTGAAGGTCACACGATTCCCGGCTTCAGCCTGAGCCTTTGGGGAGACGTCCCGTTGGGCTCCGGGCTTTCCAGCAGCGCCGCCGTCGAGGTGGCCACCGCGCTTGCCGTCATCTCGCTGCTGGATATTAGTTATCCCGGCCCGTTGCTGGCCCGGCTTTGCCAGCGGGCAGAGAACGAATTCGTCGGCGCCAACTGCGGCATTATGGACCAGTTCATCTCGGCCAACGGCGCCGAGGACAACGCGCTGCTGCTGGATTGCCGCGACCTCAGCTACAAGCTCGCGCCCATTCCGCCCAGCGTGGCGCTGGTCATCGCCAACACCATGGTCAGCCATTCCGTCGCCGGGGGCGAGGACACCAGCCGCCGAGCCGAAGTCGAGGAAGCCTGCGCCGTCATCGCCCGCCACCGTCCCGAGGTGCGCTTCCTCCGCGACGCCACGGTGCGCGACCTCGAGCTGTATGGGCTAGAGATGAGCCCCAACGCGCTCAAGCGCGCCCGCCACGTCATCACCGAGAATCTGCGCACCGTGGCCGCCGCTGAGGCGCTCATCCATCATGATCTAAAGGAACTGGGCCGTCTGATGGCCGAGGCGCACCGCAGTTACAGCCAGGATTTCGAGGCAAGCTGCGTCGAAGCCGACGCCATGGTCGCCCTGGCGCAGGAACTGCCCGGCCTTATCGGCGCGCGGCTCACCGGCGGAGGCTTTGGCGGCTGCACCATCAACCTGGTGGAGCGCGAACACGCCGCCGAATTTGCCGAGGCGCTCGGCGCACGCTATGCCAGCGAGATCGGAATCGTGCCCCAGATTCACATCTGCCACGCCTCGGGCGGCGCGCGCAGGCTGGCCTGAAGCACGCCTGCGCAGAACCGGCCGGCCTTGAAGCCGCCCGGCACAGCAGGCACAGAGAGTTACGGCCTGTCAAAGCCGCTTTTGGCAATTCAGAGCGCTCATGTTCCGCTTTGCAACGCATTTTTTCATATTCCTTGTTAAAATCCGGGTAGGGCTTCGTCCTTAAGAGACCGGTTGAAGAACGCATCCGCCGGCAGGCTTCCCATTAAGTAGAATTTCCAGGCCGCCGTTCCGCAGCTTGCGGGCGCCGCAGAGAGACAGTTTTGATGCAAGCAGCTTCCAACATGCCCTTTTCCTACGAAACCTTCCCAACCTCCGGCATGGTCGCCTATTTCTCCATGGAGATCGCGATCAACCCTGGCATGCCAACCTACTCCGGCGGCCTAGGAGTTCTGGCGGGCGACACTCTGCGCTCCGCCGCGGACCTGGGCGTCCCGCTGGTGGCCTTTACCCTCGCGCACCGTAAAGGCTACTTCCAGCAGCACCTGAGTCCAACCGGCGAGCAGAGCGAGGAGACCCAGCCGTGGAATCCCTCCGACTTCTGCACCGAAGAGCCGGCGCGGATTACCGTTGGCATTGAAAACCGCGTGGTCACGGTGCGCGCCTGGCGCTATGACATGGAAGGACGCTGCGGCCATGTAGTGCCCATCTATCTGCTGGATACGGACCTGGACGAAAATTCCGGCTGGGACCGCGGCCTGACCGACCACCTGTATGGCGGCGACACCAACTACCGCCTGCAGCAGGAGATCGTGCTCGGCCTGGGCGGCGTGCGCATGGCCAACGCGCTGGGCCTGACCGTAAACGTTTATCACATGAACGAGGGACATGCGGCCCTGCTGACCCAGGCGCTGCTTGAAAGCCAGTTGGGCGGCGGACCGCTGGATGCCTTCACTGAGGTGGACATCGATCAGGTGCGCCGCAAGTGCGTCTTCACCACCCACACTCCGGTTCCCGCCGGCCATGACCGCTTCTCCACCGAGCAGTCCATCCGCATCCTCGGCGCGGACCGCACCGCGCGCCTTGAGAAGCTCGGCTGCTTCCAGGACGGTCTGCTCAACATGACCATGCTCGCGCTGCGCTTCTCC
>JAJYBT010000385.1 GCA_021778875.1 Acidobacteriota bacterium
GCGGATTGCGGGTCGCCGAGGCTTTCCTCAAGATCGGCGGCATCGCTGAGCGCGCCGAGATACTGGAGCGTTGTGACGCAGGACTGGTTGTGCTGGTCGTAGGTGGGGATGGTGCCGGAGGAGACCCAATCAATAAAGCTCCACCAGGGAAGCTGGGAGAGAAGGCCGTCCGGCTGCTGGTAGGTTGCAAACCAGTGGAGGACAGCGCGGGCGCCGGGGAGCGAGGCGCGGATGGGAGCGGGGTCGGGGCGATAGAGCCAGTAGTCATGCAGCATGCCAATCCAGAGCAGAGAAAAGGGCGGAATCGTCTGGGGCAGAGAGCTGGGATAGCGGCTACGGGTTAGGCCGTCGGGGAAGCGGGAGTCGTTGAAGGCTTCAATGGCCTGGCGGCCCAGGCGGTCGTCGTTGGCGACGGTGTAGGAGATGAGGGCCTGGATGCGGGTGTCGCCTACGTACTGGAGTTGCTCCCAGTAGGGCGTGTCCATATAGGTTTCGTGGGCATCCAGTCGCGCGGTGCGCCAGCTGATCTGCCATATCTTGTCGAGATCGGGGTCGCCGGACTGGAGGCTGGCGCGCTCCTGAAAGGGATAGGCGGAGAACTCAGCCTGCAATGAGTCGAGCGTGAGCGGCTGATCGGCGGTCTGGATGTCGAGGTCGAGATAGCGCCAGGTGCGCCACCACAGCGGCTGGAAGGTGCGATTGTCGCCGCCGTCGGGCAGGAAGCGGTCGCGGAGGCCGAGGGCCTGGCGAGGCTGCTGCACGCCGTGCGCGTCGGTGTAGGAAAGAGAGTCGCGGTCTGCTTTCTTATCTTCGTTGTCGTAGAGGGCTTCTGAGTACGTGATCCAGATTTGAGAGCCTTTGCCGCCTGAGACGGTGAGCTGCGGGTAGGCGGTGGTGAGCGCGCCGCGGTCAACAAGGATGTGGTAGTGGGAGTTGGGCTGGAGCGTTGTCGGGTGGTCCAGAGCCGGCAGAACGGATGGATGCGAGCCGTCGGACAATGCAACGCGGACCACCTTGCCCGCCGAGGTGGGGCGGTACTCCATGGGAGGCAGGAGGTCTGGGACGAGACCCCAGAAGTTGTCGCCGGTAGCGTCAGCGGAGTGGGCCTTGCCGGCACCGGGAAAGATGCTGTCGCGCATGGGCGAGGCGGCGGGGACCCAGGAGGAACCGGGCGTTTCCGCGGTGTTCCAGTTCCAGTCGTACTGGGCGGCGTCGATCTGCTCGCCGGGGCCTGCGGCCATGTAGGAGCGGAAGTTGACCGACGAACGGTCGAGCGGGGTATGGCCGGGCTCCATTTCAACGAGCCAACCCTGCGGAGTGCTGATGGAGTCCGGGCCGGTGGATTCGCTTTCGAGCAGGAAGGCGGTGCGGTCGCTCATTTGGGCGACGGGCGCGTAGACGCCGAAGTTCCAGACGGTGGCGGTGATGAGGTTCTGGCCGGTCTGGAGGTAGGGGGCGAGGTCGAACCGCTCATAGCGCCAGTGTGCGAGGTCGCCGCGGGCGGGGCCGTCGCCGACCCGGTGGCCGTTGACGAACAAAATAAAGCGGTTATCGGCGCTGACGCGAACGGGATAGCTGACGGGAACGGCGGCAAGCGGAAGGCTGCGGCGGAAGTGCAGGACGACGGGGTCGCGCAGCGGGGCGGTGGGATGGGTGATCCACGAGGCATGCCACTCGCGATGGAGGGGATCGGGCTGGACAGGTTGCTGAGCGCAAAGGGGCAACGTAGCGAAGAGGAGAAGGAGCGCAAGAGCCTTGGACATAGGTGTTTGCCTGCCGGAAATTTTCGCAATCCAGCTTAAAGCATGGAACAGACTTCAATGGAGAAGAAATTTCCGAGCTGGGTTTGGCGGGGGAATGGGGGCGGTGGCTCTGGCGGGGCGCGCCGGGGGTATCAGCAAAAATGTGCGCTATGCATTTGATTTAGCGGGCTTGTAACCTTCTATTCACAAAGGCCGGGTAGCCTATTGTAGGTGAGTGTCCAAGTGCCAGAGATAAGCGTCTCCAAGCCAAAGCCTAGTTTAGAAACCGGAGCAGCCGACGCTCATCTACCTGCGCAGGCGGGTGGACCTGAAGATTCCGCAATCCGCAAGTTTCTGGCATCCCGGGGCAATTCGGCTTTCGCGGACCGTGGCTTTCATCTGCTGATGGTGCTGTGCGCCCTGAGCATCTTTGGCATTGTCGCCTTGATTGCCTGGCAACTGATAGTGCGGTCGTCGCTGTCTTGGCACAAGTTCGGGCTGAGCTTCTTTTATCGATCCTTTGTTGACCCGGACACCCATATGCACCTGTATTGGGATCCGGTGAATGATCAGTTCAGCGCTCTGCCGTTTATCTACGGCACGCTGGTGTCGTCGTTTCTGGCGCTGCTGATCTCCGTGCCCTTGTCGATTGGCCTGGCAATCTTTCTAACGGAGATGTGTCCGCGTGCGCTGCGTGCTCCGCTGGCATTTCTTACCGAGTTGCTGGCGGCGATTCCGAGCGTGATTTATGGATTGTGGGCGGTGTTTGTGCTGGTGCCGCTGCTGCGCGAGCACGTGAATCCGCTGCTCATCCGCGGGCTGGGCTGGACGGGACTGTTCACGGATGAGAATCCGACAGGATTGGGATTCGTTGCGGCTGCTGTGATTCTGGCGATCATGATTTTGCCGATTATCTCTTCGCTGACGCGTGAGGTGATGACGGCGGTGCCACACTCGCAGCGCGAGGCTGTATTGGCGCTGGGCGCCACGCGGTGGGAGATGATCCGCATGGGCGTGCTGCGCAATGCACGCATCGGCATTGTAGGCGCTGTGATTCTGGGGCTGGGACGCGCTCTGGGCGAGACGATGGCCGTAACGATGGTGATCGGCAATACGCCGGAGATTCATCGCTCGCTGCTTTCGAACGGCAGTTCGATGTCCGCGGTGATTGCGAACGAGTTTACGGAAGCGCTTGGGGATATGCACGTGAGCGCCCTGATTGAGATCGGCCTGGTGCTGTTTGTGGTGACCATTATTGTGAATGCGCTGGCCCGGCTGATGGTGTGGGCTGTTACGCGCGGCGCGCCGTCGCAGGCGCACTAAGGAGAACGGAGTGAACGCGGAGACGTTCCAATTTCGGTCCATGCTGCGGACGATTACTGACCGCGCGGTGACCGCGCTGTCAGTACTGGCGACTCTGCTGGTGGTAGCGCCGCTGGTGGCGATCTTTGGGTATCTGATTTACCGCGGCGCAAGCGCACTGAACTTCGCATTCTTTACGCAGATTCCCAAGCCGGTGGGCGAGGTCGGAGGCGGCATGGCCAATGCCATTCTGGGCTCGGGCGTTCTGCTGGCCGTGGCGAGTGTGATTGGCGTTCCGATTGGAATTGGCGGCGGGATTTTTCTGGCGGAGTTTGGGCGAGGCACCAAGCTGGCCAATGCCGTGCGATTCACGGCTGACGTGCTGAACGGCGTGCCCTCCATCGTGATGGGGTTGGCGATCTACTCGTTGATTGTGGTTCCGCAGAAGCACTTCTCTGCACTGGCAGGCGGCGTGGCGCTGGGCATCATGATGATTCCCACGGTGTGCCGCACGACGGAGGAGATGCTGCTGATGGTGCCGCATGCGGTGCGCGAAGCCGCTCTGGGACTGGGTGTACCAAATTGGCGGTCGGTGCTTTCCATTACCGTAAGGACGGCGTCGCCGGGCATCATCACGGGCTGCATGCTGGCGTTTGCCCGCGTGGCGGGCGAGACGGCTCCGCTGATCTTTACGGCCCTGGGCAACAACTTCTGGAGCACGAAGCTGGACGAGCCGATTGCCGCACTGCCGCTGCAGATTTATGTTTACGCGATTTCACCTTATGATGACTGGCACCGGCTGGCCTGGGGCGGAGCGCTGGTGTTGATTGTATTGATTGTTCTGGCCGTTTCTCTGGTGCGCTATGTGACCAGCCGCGGTGTGCTGAAGGGGGCAAGCTAAGTGGGCGTCGGCATTGAGGTAGCAAACCTGAACGCGTGGTACGGGGCGAATCACACGCTGCAGGACATCAATCTGCATATCCCGGCGAATCATGCCACGGCTCTGATCGGGCCCTCCGGCTGCGGCAAGAGCACGTTTGTGCGATGCCTGAACCGGATGCATGAGACGAATCCGATTGCGCGCGTGACGGGCACGGTGCGGATTGGGGATCTGGACATCTACAACGAGGCCAAGCCGGTGGAGATTCGGCGCCGCGTGGGAATGGTGTTCCAGAGGCCGAATCCCTTTCCGACGATGTCGATTTACGACAATGTTGCATCGGGGTTGAAGCTGAACGGATATCGGAACCGGCGCGTGCTGGACGAGATTGTCGAGAAGGCGCTGAGGAACTCCGCGCTGTGGGATGAGGTGAAAGACGACCTGAAGAAGAAGTCGGGCGCGAGCCTTTCCGGCGGACAGCAGCAGCGC
>JAJYBT010000386.1 GCA_021778875.1 Acidobacteriota bacterium
CGGGCTGCTGCGCAGTGGAGACGGATGTTGCTTCTGTGGTCATGCCTGCCTCCTGTTCCGCAAATTCGATTCAATCTTGATGGCGCGTGGAAACAGGACATCGTCTTCAAGATGCATATGGTCGCGCAGATCTGCTTCAAAGTTGCGCAACCCGCCATAGAGCGCGCGCTCGGTCGAGCAGGCTTCGGCGGAAGCTTCGAAGTTGCCCGTGCGGTCGCGCAATTCGTCCAACGCCTGGTTGGCCGCTGCGTGGTCCTGCATCATGGAGGCGATTGGCTTGCGGACTGAAGGGTAGCATGCGCGACCTGGATGATAGAGTACGCCGATTTCCTCCTCCATTGCTGCGATGAAGGGAAAGAGTATCTGTTCCTCTTTCTCGATATGCGACATCAGGCCCGTGTGCAGAGCGTGAATGGGGCGCGCCAGTGCCTTGCCCGGCTGGTCCAGGCCGGAGTGCCTGACCGCCAGTCTGGACGCCATGCGCGCCAGAGCGGGCAGGTCCTGCCGAATACGCCGATGATGCACACGCACGATCCGCTGAATCAACTGGGTCAGCGAAAGACTCGCCGAGTCGCGCGCTCCGCCCTCTGCGACTGACAATGCCTCCAGCTTCTCGCGCACCTGCTCCGTTGAGAGCCGCAGCTCCGCGCACGCCTCGCCGAGGGGTTTGTCTCCCCAGACGCAGAGGTCAATTTCAAACTGCTCAAAGATTGAAATCGCCGCCGGAATCTCTGTGGCGATTTCGTGCAGCGGTATGTTGGTCAGGCTCATAGGGCACGCTCCACTCTCAACGTACCTGCGCAGCAGCTTTGCGACAGTAACTTTTGTCACCGGCCAATTAATAATCGCAGCAGTGGCTCTGCAGGGTGACTTTTGTCACAGCCCGTGCTGCTTCAGTGGCGTCTCATACAATCAGTGGTGTGCTGCCCTGCGTGTGCAGCGCGGCAGACGCAGAGGAGCGGAAGTATGCCAGTCGTTATCGGCGCAAAGCCAGACAGTGGATTTGACGACCCAATCGGGATGCTGAAGGATTGCCATCGCAGGATTGAGAGCTTCCTCGGCATCCTGTTCCAGGTGTGCCGGCGGGCGCAGGGGCGCGCACTGAGCGACGAGGAACAGCAAGCGGTCGAAGCTGCTCTTCGCTACTTCGCCCAGTCCGGCCCGCGCCACAACGAAGATGAGGAGCAGTCCGTCTTTCCCCGGTTGCGCGCAGGTTCTGCGGCGGCTGCGGAAGATGTGCAGCGATTGGAGGCGGAACACCATGAGGCGACCGCCTGGCACGATGAAGTGGCGCTGCTCTATGCCAGGTGGATTGCGGATGGACGGTTGAGCGCAGAGGATGAAGGCCGTCTGCTGTCGCTCACCGGGCAGTTGCAGCGCTTATACGCAGAACACATCCGCATTGAAGAAGAAGTTGTGTTTCCGCGCGCGGCTGCGCAGTTCAATCAGCAGACTCTCGGCGAGATTGGGGAAGAGTTCAAAGCGCGGCGCAGTGCAGGCCCCGGCAAGAGCTGACGCTCGAAAGCCCTGACGCGCGGTTTACGCCCGCACCGAACGCAGGTGGCTCTCAAGAAATTCCTTCAGCGCAACGGCATTGTTGTGCTCTGTGTCATGGGAGCTGTAAATCAGCGTGACCGCCCCATGCCGTGCCGCATCCAGGATGGGACGCCACGCGTCAGGATGCGCACTCAACTCCGCAAAATAGCGCTTCCGGAATTCATTCCACCGCGTTGGATCGTGTCCAAACCACTGCCGCAGCGCGGTGCTCGGCCCCACATCCTTCAGCCAGGCTTCGAGCGGGAGCGTGGATTTCTTTACGCCTCGCGGCCAGAGCCGTTCGACAAGAAATCGTGCGCCATCGTGGCTGCCGGGCTGATCGTAGACGCGCTTGAGTTGAACCATGGCGGTCCTCCGGTGAGGTTGCCCTTCACTCATTATGATGCGCCGGACGGGTTCACTTCTTGATTTGAATAAGCAGCATCTTGGCGGGAGATTTTGTGGAGACGCTGTGCACGAGCATGGGCGGCATGTAAATAAACGAGCCGGGTTGCGCGCGCACTGTCTCTTCTCCCAGCAGCACCTCTGCCTCGCCCTCAAGAAAGTAGAGAACTGCGGGGGTGGAAGCAGCGTGGGCCGACAACTCCTCGCCGGCAGAGAATCCAAATGCGGTTACGTTTACATTTTCATCTTTGTGAACAGCTCTGCTGAGAATGCCTTGAGCTGGTATGGAAATTTCGTTCGGAAGATTGGCGACAAACGCGTAATTCATAAGTCCTGCCTTCGTTGCGTTGCGTGGCAATGCGCATGGTAGAAGCGGGCCCTCAGCGAGGTTACGATGTCGCCGAGGGCCCGCGGGGTTTCAATTATTGAGAAACCAGTGTTTGCTCAGAGCGCTTGCCGGAGGATCGCAACGCTGCATTGTCCGCAGGCTCGTCCTTGCTGAAGGAATGCCCGGTCAGCAATCCAAGAACAAACCAGCCCAGCAGCACGGCTCCAAGTGCGAAGACAATGTCTCCGGGAACCCGCATCCAGCGCAGCATCTGCATCGATGGCGATTGCAGGAACTCCGCCGAGCGCGCGTACCAGGTGCCGTACTCGATTGAAGCCCAGGCCTGCAGCAGTCCAACAGGCAGCATGCTCAAGACGACCATGAAGACCAATCCGATATTGAGGCACCAGAACGAAGCTTTCAATACCCCCTGCTTCCACGGTCGGCTGGGCTGCAGCACGCGCAGGCAGAACAGTGTCAACCCAAGGCCCAGCATGCCATAGACGCCGAAGAGCGCCGTGTGGCCGTGTACAGGCGTCAGATTCAAGCCCTGCATGTAATAGAGGGCGATGGGCGGGTTAATGAGAAATCCAAAGAGCCCGGCGCCCACCAGGTTCCAGAAGGCAACGGCCACGAAGAAGTAGATGGGCCATTTGTAGTTGACGATCCATTGCGCCTTCTCCGTGGGGCGCGCAAGGCGCAGATTCTCCCACGCCTCGTAGCCGATCAGAGTGAGAGGCACCACCTCAAGCGCGCTGAAGATTGCGCCAAGAGCGATGACGATGGCGGACGATCCCGAGAAGTACAAATGATGAAATGTGCCGATGATGCCGCCAGCGAGAAAGATGGAAGTGGAAAACAGCACCGTTCGCGTGGCGCTGCGAATCGCTAGCAGATTGAGCCGTGTGAAAAGGAAGGCGATGACGACGGTTGCGAAGACCTCAAAGAATCCCTCAACCCAGAGGTGCACAACCCACCAGCGCCAGTATTCGGCGGTGACCAGGTGGCTCCGCTGACCATACATCAGGCCCGCGGCATAGAACAGCGGAATAGCGACGCTTGAAAGCAGGAACAGCGACAGCAGCGAGCGATCTTCGCTTTTGCGCTGCAGTGCGGGCTTGAGCGAAGCAACCATCAGCACGAGCCACAACACCAGGCCGATGAAGAGCAGAATCTGCCAGAAGCGGCCCAGGTCCACATACTCAAAACCCTGGCTGCCAAACCAGAACCATAGATTGCCCAGCCGCTGCTGAATGCCGAGCCACTCGCCTGCAAGTGATCCGCCGACCACCAGCACCAGCGCGACAAACAATACGTTGACGCCGAGCCGCTGGAAGCGGGGCTCGTGACCGCTGACCGCGGGGCCGACGTAAAGTCCCGTGGCCAGCCACGATGTTGCAATCCAGAAGATGGCGAGCTGCAGATGCCAGGTGCGCGTGATGGCGTAGGGCAGATAGCGGTCCAGCGGGAAGCCGTAGAAGCCCTGGCCCTCCACGCCGTAGTGGGCGGTGATTACGCCCATCAAGATCTGCACTGCCCAAAGAATGATCACCACGACGAAGTATTTGATTGTGGCGCGCTGCGAGGGCGTTGGCTGCATGCCGACGAAGGGATCGCGCGCGGGATATGGACCGTGCACGATCTCCTTTTCCTGCGATGCATACCACCAGACGAGCGCGCCAATGCCGCCCAGCAGGCCGACGAAACTCACGATGCTCCACAGGACTGCGCCCGGCGTTGCTTCGTTGGCGACCAGCGGCTCATGCGGCCAGTTGTTTGTAAACGTGACGGTGGAGCCAGGGCGCTCTGTGCTTGCCGCCCATGAGGTCCACCAGAAGAAGTCGGCAAGCTGCGTCTGCTTGCCTGCATCGGTAAGCGCCCCCTGCGGAATGGCGTATTCCTTGCGGCCGTTTGCGAAGACGTTTGCATAATAAGCCGCGAGCTGCCGGTAGGCCGCCACGCGATCGCTGCTGATGATGACGCGGTTCGTCGCTGCATCATATGTGTTCGTGCGCATCTCGCGAACCAGGCGCGCCTGCAGCACGGCCTGCTGGTCCGGATTGAGCGCTGCAAAGTTTGCTGCTCCATCTTTTTGAGCCCAGCGATCCAGCAGAATGCCCGACTCGCGATGCAG
>JAJYBT010000387.1 GCA_021778875.1 Acidobacteriota bacterium
ATTGGCCAGCATCTTGAGCGAGCCAAGAATGGGCAGTCCCGCGCGAACCAGCGTGAGGAACTGCTGATTGAAGATGAGAAACGGTTCCAGCTTCACCTTGCGCCGCGCAAGCAGCGACCGGCCACTGCGCGCTTTGACTGAGAAGACGTGATAGCCGGCATGGGTAAAGCGCGCGCGCAGTTCATCAGCGGAACCCGCCGTTTGAACCTGCTCCTGCACGCGGCCACGCTCATCGGCCAACTTGATGACAAACTCAGCCATAGATTCGCTTGCCGGACGGGCGTCTGCCCCGCCACCGTCTCTCGTCTACAACGCTTTCCTGCTCAAGGGTAACAGTCTCAACGCAACGATAGACGCAAAACGGTCCGGAAGCGTTCGCGACGGGTGCGCCGGCGCGGGCCTGTAAGTTCCGCGCTGTCTGTCAGAACCCGTTTGCCACCAGCCAGGCCTCGGTCAGTTCCAGATCCGGCTTCTTCTGCGCCTGAATCTGTGCGTGGGCCAGCTTGACCAGCACGTCCGCCTCCACGTTGACCGGGGCGCCCGGCGCGAGCGTGTGCAGGTTCGTCCGCCAATAGGTCAAAGGGAGAATCGCAATGGAGATTGCCTCGCCGTCAAAGTCCGCGATGGTCAGGCTGATGCCCTCAATGGCTACCGATCCCTTTTGGACCATCCACGGGCGCACGTTTTCCGGCACGCGCACCTTCAGGGTCCAGTCGGTGGTTTCCTTGTCGAAGTTGGGACTGGAAGGCGAGACCAAAGGGTCAAGGGAGCGGAGTTCCCCGCAGCCGTCCACATGGCCCTGGACAATGTGACCACCGAGCGGGCTGCCTGCTGCGGTGGGCAACTCCAGGTTGACCCTGGAGCCGGGCGCGAGGGAACCGAGCGAGGTGCGGTCCAGCGTTTCCTGCGCCAGATCGGCGTGGAAGTAAGTCGGGTTCACATCCAGCGCCGTCAGGCACACGCCGGAGACGGCCAGCGAGTCGCCCTCACGCAGCCGCCCGGCAATGCCCGGCACCTCGACTGTGATCCGCCGCACGCCGCCGCGGTCCGTCAGGCTGACCAGAGTGCCGGTTTGCTCAATGATGCCGGTGAACATAGTTGTATTTTAAAGGAACCGTGAACAGCCTGCGCTGAATTGCGGCAGGCTAATTGCCCGCCTCTTCCGGTGCCCCGTCCAGTGCAAACTCCGTTCGGGTCAGCTTCATGTACATCGACAGCAGGTGCATGCGCCAGCGCAGGATCATGCCGAAGGCCAGGATGAAGAACAGTCCGCCGGTCTGCTCCAGCGTAAGGTACTTGTCGAGGTAGCCACGTGCGAAATACCGGACCGCGGCGAGCACAATCACCACCGCAAAAAACGCGCTTGAGCGCTTCATCATGATGGAGTCGCCCTCGCGCCGCAGGCTTGAGGTGAGCAGCAGCGGATAGGCCAGCACGATGGCGCCCATCAGGAAGGCTGCGAGCGCCCACGTCCACGGCACGCGAAACAGCGGAACAAGAAACATGCAGAACCCCGTCGCCATGCCCACCGGAGGCATCACGAGCTTTTTCACGGTCACCGCGGTGCGGCCCTCGCGAACGCGCCACAGCAGCACGCCGCACAGGCCAACCACTGAGACAACAGCCGTGAGGACTGGGGAAACAACCATTTTGCAAGAACCTCTCTATCAATTGTGACAGGTAAAGCCGTCGCGGGACAGGTCCGGGCTGCGTTCGGCTCGCTGCTTTATTTGATGCCGCAAACAAGCGCTTCGTTTCATAGTTCATCTTTCTCCGGCCACGGGTCGCGGAGCAGGGAGCACAGCCCCAGGTCGTTGCCGTAGCGCTCCACTTCAACCTCGGCCATGCGAATCGCCTGCGCCATGCCGCGGAAGGCTGGCACCGCATCCGAGCCCATAATCTGCGGCGAAACAAACAGATGCACGCGGTCCACCAGCCCGCCGGCCAGCAGCGCCGTGTTCAGCCGCGTGCCGGTCTCGGTCAGCAGGGTCAGGATGCCTTCCTCGCCCAGCTTGTCCAGCACCCTGCCCAGCGGAACGCGACCTGCCTCTGCAGGCAGCGCCTCCACGCGCACGCCACGAGCGCGCAACTCGCTGATGCGCGCCTCGTCCTGCGAGACCGTGAAGACCGCCAGGTCGTTCTGCGCACTGCGGACCATCTTCGAGTCCAGCGGCATGCGCAGTGCCGAATCCAGCACCACGCGCAGCAGCGGACGACGGCGGCGCAATCCGCTGCGGTCGGTGAGCATGGGGTCGTCGGCCAGCACGGTGTCAATGCCCGTGAGCGCGGCGTCGGCTTGCCAGCGGAGCGGTTGCACGGCGGCGCGCGCGGTCTCGCCGGTAATCCAGTAAGGCTCGTGCAGCGTGTGCTGGCCGGGCGGCGGGGCAATGCGGCCATCCAGCGTCATGGCCACCTTCATCAGAACAAAGGGGCGCTTGTGCCGGCTCCAGTGGGCAAAGCCTTCGTTGAGGCGGCGGGCCTCTGCTTCGCATACGCCAACGCGCGTTTCGAGCACTGCCTGGCGCAAGCGGCCAAGGCCGTCTCCGGCGACGGAGGGATTCGGGTCAATGGTCGCAGCCACCACCCTGCCAAGGCCGGCGGCAATCAGCGCCTCAGTGCAGGGGCCGGTGCGGCCGGTGTGGTTGCAGGGCTCCAGGGTGACGTAGGCCGTGCCGCCGCGCAGGCGATCTCCGGCATTCTGCGCAGCCGCTTTCAGGGCGACAATTTCGGCGTGCTCCAGCAGGTCGTACTCATGCCAACCCTCGCCAGCCACCTGCCCGTCGCGATCCAGAATCACGCAGCCCACTGCCGGGTTGGGCGAGCTTACGCCGATGCCGCGCCGCGCCAGCTCCAGCGCCCGCTGCATCCAGCGGCGGTCTTGTTCCAAAGCGCTCATTGAGCCTTTCCGGCCCTTCTCGCTCGGACGAAGAAGAAAATATTGACGAGCATAAGTAGGAAAACTCCGATGATCACAAGTGAGGTGATAGGAGCTCCTCGAAAGTATTCAAGGACGAGCCCGGCGAGAACTGCCGCATAGACAATCAGGATTCGATTCAGCAGTTTGATCTTCATGGCTTCAATCCTTTCAATGCGGTTCGAAGCGCATCTGGCTATCCCAGCAGCGCGTCCACAAATTCGCCGGGAGAAAACTCCAGCAGGTCTTCCATCTTTTCGCCAACGCCGACAAAGCGCACGGGCAGGTTCAGCTCGCGCGCAATGGCCACGGCGATGCCGCCTTTGGCGGTGCCATCGAGCTTGGTGAGCACGATGCCGGTGACTCCCGCGGCCTGGGTAAAGAGCCGCGCCTGCTGCAGGCCGTTCTGGCCGGTGGTTGCGTCCATCACCAGCAGCACTTCATGGGGCGCGCCGGGGATCAGCTTCGCGGCGGTGCGGCGCATCTTGTCCAGCTCGTCCATGAGACCGGTCTTGGTGTGCAGGCGGCCGGCGGTGTCCACGATCAGGTCGCTGATATTGCGCGTCTTGGCCGCGGTTGCCGCATCGTAGAGCACGGCTGCGGGGTCGCCGCCCTGGCGGGTCTTGATCATCTCCACGCCCGAGCGCGAGGCCCATACTTCCAGCTGCTCAATCGCGGCGGCGCGAAAGGTGTCTGCCGCGCACAGCAGCACGGTGTGGCCTTTTCCGCGCAACCACGCGGCCAGCTTGCCAGCGGATGTGGTCTTGCCGGTGCCGTTGACGCCGACAAGGAAGGTGACCTTGGGCGGAGAATCCGGCGCGGGCACGGGCCGCTGCGGGGCCTCAAGAATGGCCCGCAACTGCGCCTTGAGCAGATCGCGCAGCTCCGCGCCGCCCTCAATGGCCTGGCGGCGGGCGCGGTCGCGCAGCGCGTCGAGGATTTCCGTAGTGGTCTGTACGCCAATGTCGCTGGTAAGCAGCGCCGATTCAAGATCTTCGAGCGCCGACTCGTCCACCGTGCGGGTGAGCGAAACAATGCCTTCAACTTTGGACGAAAAGGACTCGCGCGTCCGCGTCACGGCCTGCTTCATGCGGCCAAAGAAGCCGACCGTGGAGCTTTCGGCCTCCGCAGCGGTCGCGTCCGTCGCGGGCGTCGTGGGTTCCTGCGGGTCTTTTCTGCCGCCAAAGAGCTTGATCATGGGCTGGTCCAGCTTTGAGTTTAAAGCAGAAGGCGGTCGGGGCGAACCGAGGGGCGGCGGAGGGCAAAGTGCGCCATCAGATTCCGTGACCAAGAATTCACTTGTGTCCCGGCACGAATCGGGAAACAATTCTCAAGTCGTTTCCGTAGATTCCCCTGACGGACGATTTCAATTGGAGGTCTCAACAGCTCATGAGCAAGGTGCGTGTATTGGTGGGAACGCGCAAGGGTGCGTTCATCCTGACGTCGGACGGCAAGCGTGACAAGTGGGAGGTGAGCGGCCCGCACTT
>JAJYBT010000388.1 GCA_021778875.1 Acidobacteriota bacterium
CCAGTCCAGGCCGCCGCCGTAGACGAAGACGCCCTGCGTGCTGGTATTGGTGGCGGTGCCGCCTGAGGCGGGCACACTGAGCAGCAGGCCGCCGCCGCCGAGCAGGAACGGCTTGAGATTAGCAACGCCGAAGGAGACAACCCAGTCCGCCGTGACCTCATGCGCATTGGCGGGAACCGAAACAGGCGAGGGAGCGTTACAAGGCGGCAGCGTACCAACTGGGCAGGCAAACGAGGCCGCGGTGTAATTCTGATTGGCGCGGTTATAGGCATACGTCACCTCATACCCAATCAGCGGGTTGGAGATGTGACGCAACTCGAAGAGCACGCCCGCCTGGTTGGAAGGGCTTTGATTCGTGTTGTTGCCCGTAGTCGTGCCGTTGAAGGCGCCATACAGGCTGGCCGCAACGTCGTTCTCCGCCTGAGCCACGCCGCAGCTCAGAAAGACCAGAAGAAAAAAAGCAAACGCCGTATATGTGGACTTCACTCGCATCATTTCCTCCGCGGCTCTTCGCCGAAGTTCGGTTGTCGATGAATGTGGGAAGCTGCCTTCTACGCGGCCCACTTCGCGCCGCGCCTCTGATTAGACGCGCAAAGGGAGCTGGCGGTGGCTCGCCCGCAGATGACGCAGGTAACAGAAAGCCCCTTGGCGTGCTGATCGCGCGCTCGCCAAAGGGCTTCGATGCGAGGAATCTTTGCCCGGCGTTACGGGCGGAAGTAGATGCCGACCGAGGGCTGGAACGTCTGCATATAGGCTCCGGTCGGGGAGTAGAGGATTGAGAGATCGGGCGCCTTGTACGCTGCTCCGCGCACCTGAGCGCGCACGCCGAAGCGCGAACCGAGGGCATAATCGACGCCGCCGCCGTAATCGAATGAGATGCGGACCTTGGAGTTAAGCGCGTAGTCGTTGGTGTTGGGCTCGGAGATGACAAAGCCAAGCCCGGCCAGCCCGAATGGGCGGAAGCCACCGTAGGTCTTCTTGGTGGCTGGCACCCAGTTCATGCCGATCATGTGATTATTGGCAGTCACGGTCACAGGTTGATTGCCGCAGCGCAGCCCGCAATTGGTCGGCGAGACCGTGTAAGACTGATCCGCCGGATTGTAGGAATAGCTGATCTCAAAGCCCATGAGCGGCGTCCGATGATAACGAAACTCGACCATTCCGCCGGGAGAGTTCTTCGGCTTTTGCTGGGTGCCATAACCGGTGGAGGAAGTGTTGTAGGCCTCAAAGAAGCTGCCGGCGACATCAAACTGTGCGTGTGCCGAAGCGCCGCTCAGAAACAGGGCTGCTCCAAGAAAGAATGCGGCAACCCGCATCGACTTCATTTGCATTCTGCTCTCCGTGATCAAATTCAACCGGTCCGCTGCCGGCGCACACCTGGCCGCTCCCGCACACCGTCGTTCCAGCCCAGACCGCCGTCAAGCATTGGACGCAAGCAAGGCGTATGGGTCATTCTTTGTTGACTCCACAACCCAGACGAACACAGGCCATGGAAAGATAAGGATACATGGCGACCCCATCCTTCCAACAGGCCGTCTTTATACGTTCCGGGTTATGCTGTGTGGGCCCGCTATGATGCAACCACCCTATTTCCGTTTCTCCGTTTGTGGAATTTTTGCGTTGGGTCTCGCGTTGAGCCCGATAAAGGGGCAGGATAGCCCATCGATCGCGCTGGCCTACAAGGGAGAGAAACCCGTCCGCGCCGAGCATGGCATGGTCGTCAGCGTCCATCATCTGGCCTCGGATGCAGGGCTGGAAGTGCTGCGCGAAGGCGGCAATGCGGTGGACGCGGCAGTCGCAACGGGCTTTGCCCTGGCGGTGGTGTACCCAGTCGCCGGAAACCTGGGCGGCGGCGGGTTCATGCTGCTGCGGACCCACGCGGGACAGGCCACGTTCATCGACTTCCGGGAAAAGGCGCCGCTGGCTGCATCCGAGACGATGTATCAGGATGCGAAAGGCAATGTGATTCCCGGCGCAAGCATCGTAGGGTACAAATCGATTGCCACACCGGGCTCAGTGGCTGGGCTGACTTACGCCGAGCGCAAGTATGGCAAGCTGGGGTTGCGCAAGGTGATGGCTCCTGCCATCCGGCTGGCGAGCGTGGGCTTTGCGGTGACGGCAGAAGAGGCCAAAAACCTGAGCGATCCGGACCTGGCGCGCTTTCCCGAGTCGAAGCATCTTTTTCAGCGCGATGGGTACCTGTATCGCGAGGGCGAAGTTTTTCGGCAGCCACTGCTGGCGCAGACGCTGAAGCGAATTGCACTGAACCCCGATGACTTTTACCACGGCAGGATGGCAGGAGAGCTGATCCGCGATCTTCAGAAGGGCGGCGCGCTGCTCACAGCCAAGGACCTGGCGCAGTACACCGTGGCGGAGCGCAGGCCCGTGGTCGGCACCTTTCACAACTACACGATCATCAGTTCGCCACCTCCGTCGTCGGGGGGCGTGGTGCTGGTGAGTGCGCTGAACATTCTGGAGGCGTATGACCTGAGCCGGCTGCAAGATCGTTCGGCGGCGTGGATCCACTTGATTGCGGAGGCATACAGACGCGCGTACATGGACCGAAGCGACTATCTGGGCGATCCGGACTACAACAGGATTCCGGTGGCGGAGCTAACCAGCAAAAAGTATGCAGCGGCATGGCGACGCAGCATCCTGGCCGATGCAGCCTCACCCAGTTCAAAACTGGAACGGCCTGCTGGCTTTCTGCCGCCGGCGCCGAAGACGGCGGGGCATCGCGCCGAGTCTCAGGACACGACCCACTACTCGGTCGTTGATGACGAAGGAAATGCCGTTTCTGTCACCACGACGCTGAACAATGCGTTTGGATCGGATGTGAGCTCGGGTACCCTGGGATTCCTGCTGAACGACGAAATGGACGATTTTGCTTCAAAGATGGGCGTCCCGAATATGTTCGGACTCATCCAGGGGCCGGCCAATGCCATTGCGCCGGGCAAGCGGCCGCTGAGTTCGATGACGCCGACGATCATTCTTGAAAACAACAAGCTTCGCTATGTGCTGGGTTCTCCGGGCGGGGCGCGGATCATCACGACCGTGGCCAACATTTTTCTCTCCACGGCAGATGGAGGCCTGAACATTCAAGAGGCGGTGGATGCGCCGCGCTTTCATCACCAGTACCTGCCCGACAAGCTGTATCTGGAGCCGGGATTCAGCGATGAAGCGATGGCCGGGTTGCGCTCGATGGGCTATGACCTTGCAGTTTCTGCGCGACACTGGTCCAACGGCGAGTGCATAGCCGTCGATCCAGGGACCGGCGAACTGGAAGGCGGACAGGACCATCGCAGCCATTTTGGAAAAGTGGCAGGCTACTGACATCCGGTACGCGGCATCAATCTCCTCAATACGCGAAAAGCAGCAAATTGTTGCAAAAATGCGACAATAGGAACAGCATCGGATTGTCTGGATCAGCAGCCCGATGCGGGGGGCCATGGCTATGCTGCGCGTGCTTTCGACTCACCTGTTCCTAAATCAGCGGCTGCATCCAGGGCTGCTGGAGCTGGCCAGCCGGGCAGGGGCGCAGGCGGTAGAGATCTTTGCCGCACGCCAACACTTTGATTACACAAGCCGCGAACACGTCAGCGAACTAGCCGAGTGGTTTGATGAAAACGAGCTGGAGCCGTTTTCGATGCATGCTCCGCTCTTTCCGGACCGCGAGATGGGCCGTGCCGGCGCGCCGGCCGTGAATGTGCTGCACCCGGAAAAATCCCGGCGCATTGACGGGATGGACGAGATTAAGCGGGCGCTGGAGACGGCCGAGCACCTCCACTTCAAAAACCTCGTTGTGCACCTTGGCGAAAAGACGGATACGTGGTCGCCGCGCGCGCTGGAGTATGCGGAGACGGCGCTGGAACATCTGGGTGCGTTTGCGCGGCCGCTGGGCGTGCGCATGCTGGTGGAGAACCTGCTGAACGAGCCGACGACGCCCGAACACCTGATGCTGATCCTGGAGATGGGCCATCTGAATCAGGCGGGTTTGTGCCTTGACCTGGGCCATGCACACATGACGGAGGGCGTGGCGCAGGCAATGACGACGATGGGGCCGCGCATCGCCTCCGTGCATGCGCATGACAATCACGGCCTGAAGGATGAGCACCTGTGGCCGGGTGAGGGCACCATTGACTGGCCCGCCACGCTGAGCGGGCTGAAGGCGCTCAAGAATCCTCCTGCACTGGTGCTGGAATTGGACAGCCGGTTTGGCGAGCCGCACCATGGGTTGGAGGAGCGCATCCGGGAAGCATTCGAGAAACTCAGGTAAGTATCCCCCGGCAGAGCCGGGGGCCTTACGGTGTGAGCCGCTCAAAGCGGCTTGAGCGGGGTCGCTAACGCGGCCCCGATTACGTTGGGCCACCTTAACGGTGGCTGGTCACTTCCACAGGT
>JAJYBT010000389.1 GCA_021778875.1 Acidobacteriota bacterium
TTTTGCGCATCGCGCGGTTTGGAACGCCGCCGATTCGCGCATGGAGATGCATCTTGAAAGCCTCGCGCAGCAATCGGTTCGGGTGGGCGCTCTGGATTTGAATGTGGAGTTTGCGCAGGGCGAGCGCATCCACACGGAGAACAGCTACAAGTATCGTCCAGGGCAGGCAGAGGCGCTGCTGCATGCGACTGGATTTGAGCCCCGCGCGACGTGGACGGACGCGCAGGGCTGGTTTGCGGTGTGCCTCGGGGAGGCGCTTTAGGCGCGTTGTGTGCGCCTGAGCCTTGCGGCGTCCCGCGCAGGAGTCACGGGACGCCGCAAGGCCAGACCTTTTATGGATGCAGGACGAGCGTCTGCACCAATTGGAAATCCAGGATTGTCTCGGCGGGCACCTTGACCTGTTTGCCGTGGGTGAACAACTGAGTGAGCGCGCCGCCGCCCACGCCTGCCAATGCGCCAATGCCGGCGCCCCTGCCGCCGCCGAAGGCCGCGCCGAGGAGCGCGCCGAGCGCCGCGCCACCGCCGGCATACTCTGCGGTTTTGCGGTTCATGCCAATTCCGGCGCCGGACTTGCCTTCAGAAACGGAGGAGGTGTCTACGCGATACTGCTTGCCGTTGAGGTCAACGGAGTACAAATCGAGCACCAGTTCGTTGCTCCTGGTGGAGCCATTCTGGCTGGTGTTGACGATCTGCAGCTTGGCGGAAGTTCCGGCGGGAATGGCGACCGCTCCGGTGCCGTCGACGACATCTTGCTGGATGCGGCCGGAATAGAGCTTGCCGGAAGCGTCCTGGCTGCTGTCGATGGCTTCATCTGTGCGCACGCTGATTTGCGCGCCGATGGGAATGACGACCGAGGAAGTGGAGCCGGCTGCCGATGTGGCGCGCGTGAAGGAGTTGCCCTGCTGGATGGCAGGAGCGGGCGGCACCATTGTGGAGCCCTGCTGCATGGGGCCGCTCCCCTGCATCTGGCCGCCGGCCTGCGCGGGCGCGCTGCCTGTGATGACGAGGGAAGCAACGTCGGTAAGCGGAAACAGGTAGGAAATTCCGTTGGTTCCCTGAAAGGCAATTGTCTTAACGCCGATGAGCTGGCCGGCGTAGGACTGGCCATTGCGCAGGGCGATGTGGTCCGCGGTGTTGGAGAAGACGAGGGACTGGATCTGGCTGACCGGGAACGTGTACTGGATTCCCTCACCGTCCTTGAATGCGAGTTTGCCGGTGGCTGCGCCGGTGTAGGCGCCGGAGTAGCTTTTGCCGTCGCGGAGGATAACGACGTCAGCGTGGGCGATGGCGGCGGAGACGACGAGAGTCAACAGGGAGAGAATGGCTTTCTTTTTCATTTAGTTCACCTTGTTCCAGGCGGACACGCTGCGCGCAGCATGAGCGTGAATGGATTTTTCATCAAGTCAATTTGGATTCCTGCAGCGGCGAACGGGTTGCCCAAGGTCGGGCGGCGGGAATATGTCTCCGCGCTGCCAGCGCAAGGCGAAGGCCTGTCGGCAGTTGAGGGCGGAATTTTCTGCAAGCTTTCTGTGGGAAACTGCGAATATTTTTCGCGGGGAGGGGGGGGAGGGGGGTAGCTTGGTGCGGACCAGGGGGATGTCTGACAGATTAGACCGGGGACATGCCTGACGGATTTCTACTGCTGCAATTTCATTGTGCGGGATTGAGGGGAAATTATCTGCAAACTCCGGGGCGATTTCTTTCTGGAGGTGGGAGATCGTGGAGTCCCACCCTGTCGCTCGCTGGCGCGAATGACAAGGGTAGGGCAACCGTGAAAGGTTGGGCCAGCCCCCTACTAGCTTCCAGCCGCTAGCTATGCCGGGCCGGGGAGCGCCGGAAAAGGCCATTGTCGTGGTGGGTCAGACCTGGGCCGGTTGGCTTCCCGGCGTAAGGGTGCGGCGTGAGGCGGTATTCTGTTGCCGTTCTTTCCCGTCATGGAACGAGGGGCCCTTATGCACAAGGCGAGGCTTGAAGCCTTCAGCGACGGTGTGCTCGCCATCATCATCACGATCATGGTGCTGGATCTGCACATTCCGCGGGGGCAGGAACTGAGCGCGCTGCTGCCTCTGCTGCCGGTGTTTCTGTGCTATGTGCTGAGCTTTGTCTATGTGGGCATCTACTGGAACAACCATCACCACATGCTGCATGCGGCGAAGCGCGTTTCGGGCGGGGTGCTGTGGGCGAATCTGCATCTGCTGTTCTGGCTGTCGCTGTTTCCGTTTGTGACGGGGTGGATGGGCGAGAACAGCTTTGCGGCAATTCCGACGGCGCTGTATGGCGGGGTGCTCCTAATGGCGGCGACGGCTTATTGGATTCTGGCGCGTGCGCTGATTGCGGCGGAGGGCGCGGAGTCCGTGCTGGCGCGGGCGATTGGGCGGGACAGGAAAGGCGTGCTGTCGATTGCGCTGTATGCGGTGGCGATTCCGCTGGCGTTTGTGGGCCGGTGGGTGGCGCTGGGGATTTTTGTGCTGGTGGCGCTGATGTGGCTGGTGCCGGACCGGCGGATTGAGCGCGTGCTGCCGCAGGAGTGAAGCGGTGGTGTACGAGTGCGCGGAATTTTTGCGGGTGGAGGAGAGTGGAATCCCACGTCTCAAAAGCGAGACGTGGGGCGCCCGGTGGTGAGAGACAGACGGCCCTCAAGCTGCGCTGTATACGTCCACTTCCCGCTCGATGGTGTCTTTCAACTCCAGCCGGGCCTTTGAGAGATCGTGCATCTGCTGGAGGTTGAGCCAGAACTCCGGGCTGTTGCCGAAGAAGCGCGCGAGGCGCAGTGCAGTGTCCGGGGTGATGCCGCGGCGGCCATGAATGATGTCTCCGATGCGCGTTGAGGGGACGCGAATCTTCATGGCCAGCGCATTCTGGCTGATGCCGAGCGGCACAAGGAACTCCTCACGCAACATCTCGCCCGGATGCGTTGTGATCCGCCGTACATTCCAACCGGCTGCTGGCCTTTTAATCGTCATGTCTGTGCCCCTTCTTTGACTGATTTCAGTGGTAGTCAGTTATCTCGACTTCGTGAGCGCCGTCAGTTTTCCATATGAAGCAGATGCGGTACTGGCCATTGATGCGTACGCTGTGTTGGCCGGCCCGGTTTCCTTTGAGTGGCTCCAAGCGGTTGCCGGGAGGCGTGCGAAGGTCATTCAGACTGGCGCTTGCTTCAATCTGATCCAGCTTTCGAAGCGCCACAGCGGCGATGGACGACCAGCGTCTGCTCGACCGAGCTTCAAACAACTGCTGTGTATCGGGGTCGTGGAAGCTCTGGATCACGCTTTTCAGCGTATAACGCTCTCCGTTCCATGTCAAGCATATGACTGAAAGGAGCACGCCCGGCCGTTCATAGCCGCTAGCCTCTAGTTTTTAGCTGCCAGCTTTGCTGCGCGGGTGCGGGCAGGATTGGCTCTATGTTGATTGTGCGATAAAGAGGAGAAATACTCTGCAAACCGGGCGGAGATTTTTGCAAGCCCACCCTTTCCGCAGAGAGCGCGGAAAAAGGTGGGGCAACCTGCCTCGTAAGAGTCTTATGTGTCCGATCTTCCCCAGAGAAGGTCAACATATTCCTTAAGATTTTGCAGCAGATCGAAGTAGTCATCAGTTTTGGCTAGCTCTTCGGGAGTGCGAATGGAGATCAGCAGCTCACTTGCTTGCTCTGTGAGTGCGTGTGATCTCTCGGGGTCGGTCGGTCCGATGCGTATGAGCATAACCGCATAGAGCGTCCCAAAAGCATGAGCCAGCATGTCGTTTTGGCAGATCATCCCAGCCTGCTGCTCAATCAATGTGCTGTTCTCCGCCGCGTACCGTATCGCGTCCGCTCCATCTGGTAGCCGAAGAGCGGCGTAGTTCAAGATGTTTGCAGCAAGAAACTTGGCTTGACCGCCGAAGTGCGGCTCATACTTCTCAAGCAGTCGTTTGAATATTCCGACTACGAGGAGTTGTTCGATGTCTGAGAGTGAATATCTCGGCAGGTCTTCAGTCACGCGAGGCCCTTTTGTGCTCCGAATTCCATGCTAGGGGCAAGACACCGGCCTTTGCAATGAACAGGTGAGCAAAGGTCTCCGCCTCGAATCATGGCGGCCTCCCCATGACACATTTCAACCCGTAGCAGTGACGGGCGTCCCATTTTGTGGTTTGGAAGGAAAGGCTTAGCTTAATGGCGCAGCCCAAGCTACATCGCCGGTGCGATGGAGGGTTCGGGGGGTGGTGTGGGGAGGCTGCTGGTTTCCTGGTCTTTGTACTGGAGCTGGTAGAGCTTCCAGTAGAGGCCGCGGTGGGCGAGGAGTTCCTGGTGGGTGCCCATTTCGCGGAGCTGGCCTTTGTGCATGACGAGGATGGTGTCTGCGCGCTGGACGGTGGAGAGGCGGTGGGCGATGAGGACGCTGGTGCGGCCTTCGACCA
>JAJYBT010000390.1 GCA_021778875.1 Acidobacteriota bacterium
TCCCGGCTTGTGAAATCCCTTCATATTGTCGAAGACCGAGACATCGCCGCCCTGCGCCTCTACCATCCTCAGAAACACCTGCAACGCCGAGCCATCCGTCAGCGCTGCTTCGGCCAGCGCGCAGCCTTCCTCCAGCGTTGCCGCCTTGCCGCCCAGGTGGACCATCCATCCCGCCAGCCGCAGCGAAAGCTCGCGCAGATCCTCGCTGCCTTTGGGCCGCTTGCCGCGCAGCAGCTCCACGCTTTCCATCAGTTCGATCCAGTTGCCCGCCATCCGTCCCAGCGGCTGGCTCATGTCGGTCATCAGCGCCACGGTGCGCGTTCCAGCCGCCTCCGCCGTCGCCACCATCAGCGCCGCCAGGTACTCGGCGTCCTCCCGCCTGCGCAGAAACGCGCCCGACCCCGTCTTCACGTCCAGCACCAGCGCATCCAGCCCCGCCGCCAATTTCTTGCTCAAGATCGACGCGCAGATCAGCCCTGGACTCTCCACCGTTCCCGTCAGGTCGCGCAATGCGTACAGCACGCGATCCGCAGGAACCAGCGTTGGCGTCTGGCCCACAATCGATGCCCCGCATTTGGCCAGCACCCCCTCGAATTCCTTCAGCGTCAGTGCCGTCCGGTAGCCGGGAATCGACTCCAGCTTGTCCAGCGTTCCGCCCGTGTGCCCCAGCGCGCGACCGCTGATCATCGGCACCGCCAGTCCGCATGCAGCCGCTATCGGAGCCACCAGAAAGCTGGTCTTGTCGCCCACCCCGCCCGTCGAGTGCTTGTCCACCGTCCCCTTGCCCAGCCCGCGCGCAGAGAACTTCTCGCCTGAGTCGCGCATCGCCACCGTCAGCGAGCGCGTCTCCTCCAGAGTCAGTCCGCGCAGCCACGCCGCCATCAGCCATGCCGCAAGCTGCTCCCCGGGAATCGAACCGTCCGCCGCGCCCGCCGCCAGAAATGCCATCTCGCGCGCATTCAGCACGCCGCCATCCCGCTTCCTGCGAATCAGGTCGATGGTGTGCAGAGGAGAGGAGCTGTTTCTGTCGGGAGTCTGTCTCGCATCGCTCATAGCCTTGCCGCCCTCACTTCCGCTTCTTCTCAAACGCCAACGGCAGCAGGGCAGAGAAGGGCATCGCCCGCATCCCGTCCTCGGCCGGAAACGCCACCGGCGCCTCCGGCAGTATGAATTCGGAGAGCGCCTGCCGGCACGCGCCGCACGGCGGACTCGGAGCATCATTCAGATTGGCAACTGCCGCCGCCGCAATGCGAATCTCCGGCCCGAACATTGCCACCGCCCTCACCAGCGCAGCGCGCTCCGCGCATACCGTAAGACCATAGCTCGCATTCTCTACATTGGTTCCGGTCACGATATCGCCGCTGGTCAGCTTCAGCGCTGCGCCCACCTTGAATGCCGAATAGGGTGAGTACGAGTGCCGCGCCGCCTCGCGCGCCAGCCCCAGCAGTTCTTCCAGAACCGCGTCCAGCCCCCCGCCGCCGCCCTCCGGTTTGTTCGCCGCCGTTTGCATGAAACTTGAGGCTAATGCATTCCCGCCCCCACTGTACATTCCCCGCCGCTTCTTACCCTTCATCCGCGCCTCTTCGCACGCAACACGCGTCGCTCAAGTTGGCACTCTTCCATCCGATAAACACCTTGAGGGCTTTCCGCTTTGGGTTGCGAAAACGCCCGGCGGACTGTGGAACGGAATGGATGAGCTGACAAGGGAGTTCCTGATAGAGAGCCAGGAGGGCCTGGATCGCATGGAGCGCTGCCTCACTGAACTGGAGGAGCGCCCGCAGGAAATCAGCCTGCTCGCGGAAATCTTCCGCTCCGTGCATACCATCAAGGGAACCACAGGTTTCCTTGGCTTCAAGCGGCTTGAGAAGCTGGCCCACGCCGGCGAAAATCTGCTCGGCCTCTTGCGTGAGGGCAGGCTTACCGCCGGCGCGCCCATCATCACAGATCTGCTTCAGCTTCTCGATAGTCTGCGCTCCATCCTCAGGACCATCGAGGCCGAAGGTCACGAAGGCCACGACGAGGATGCCGAACTCATCCGCAGGCTTGAAGCGTTGCAGGCTCCGGTCCTTGCCCCCGCCGCGCCGCCGGCCCGTGTTTCCATTGCCTCGGCTCCATCTTCCGCGCCGCCGCCAATGGCCGCGCCGCCCGGCATTTCCAGTGCGTCTCACAACCACGAGGACGCCGGCCCAACACGCCAACAGGGCAGCGCAGCCGCTGAAAGCTCCTTGCGCGTCGATGTGGCCCTGCTCAACCGCATCATGAACCTGGTGGGTGAGCTGGTGCTCACCCGCAATCAGGTGCTGCAGGTCACCGCCGCCAACCCAAACCTGACGCAGCTCTCCCGCCGCCTCGACATGGTCACGGCCGATCTGCGCGAGTCGGTGATGAAGGCCCGCATGCAGCCCGTGTCCCACATCTTCTCCAAAATGCCGCGCATCGTCCGCGATCTCTCGCAGACGCTCCGCCGCCGCGTCCGCCTGCAGTTGGAAGGCCAGGAAACCGAACTCGACAAGAGCCTGCTTGAGGCCATCAAAGACCCGCTCACCCACGCCGTGCGCAACGCCCTCGATCATGGCATCGAGCCGCCGGATGTGCGCGAGGCCGCAGGCAAGGACCCCGAAGGCACGCTCAGGCTGCGCGCCGCTCAGGAGGGAAGCCATGTCATCATCGAGGTCGCCGACGACGGCGCCGGCATCTCCGTCGACAAGATTCGCCTGAAGGCCATCGAGCGCGGGCTCATCACCGCCATCCGCGCCGCGCAGTCGTCCGAGCGCGAACTCCTTCAACTGATCTTCCTGCCGGGCTTTTCCACCGCCGCCCAGATCACCAGCGTCAGTGGCCGCGGCGTCGGAATGGACGTGGTTCGCACGAACGTCGAGAAGATTGGCGGCAAGGTTGAAATCGACGCCCGCGTCGGCAAAGGGACAACCCTGCGCCTGCGCATTCCACTCACCCTCGCCATTATTCCCGCGCTCATTGTACGCAGTGTCGGCCAGAGCTTCGCGCTTCACCAGGGCGCACTCTCCGAGCTGGTGCACGTTTCCCCTCAGCAGGCCGACAGCGCCATCGAGTGGATCGAGGATGCGCCCCTCTACCGGCTGCGCGGCAAACTGCTGCCCCTTGTCTTTCTTGAACGTCTTCTCATTCCCGGCGCGCCGCTGGGCTCCGCTCCGGCGTGCGACCACTTCATTGCCGTCCTCGATGCCGATGGCCGCCGCTTCGGCCTGGTCGTCGATGGGCTCGCCGACCCAGAGGAGATTGTCGTCAAGCCTCTCAGCGCTGTGCTCAAGGAAATCGGCCTCTACTCTGGAGCCACCGTTCTGGGCAACGGCGACCTCGCGCTCATCCTCGATCCCGGCGCCATCGCCATGCGGGCCGGTGTGGCGATGAGCGGTGAAGACGAGACTGCGCCTCAGGCCGGCGGCGAAGCCTGCGCCGAATTCTCAAACGCCGCCGAGTATCTGCTTGTGGAAGCCGCCGGCCGTCAGGCCGCTGTGCCCCTGGCCGACGTCGTGCGCATCGAGCAGCTTCCCGTCGTGCGCATTGAGTACCTCGGCGATCGCCCCGTGCTCAACTTCGACGGCCAGCTCCTGCCCGTCGATGATACCGGCGGCGTCCTCGCCGCAGTGCAGGGCAACCCCAGCGCCAGAATCGTCGTGGTCGTTTGTCGCGAGGGAAACCGGCACCTTGGCATCGCAGTTTCGCATGTGCTCGACGTGGCCGCCGGCAGCGACCTGTTCGACGCTGGAACAAGCCAGCGCAGCAGCGGCGTCACCCTGCTCCTCAACCGCGTCACGGGCGTGATGAATCTCGGCGCGGTTGCCCCCCTGCGCATTCCTGAAGAATCAGGGAGTGAATGGGCCCGTTTTGAGGAGGCAATCCGATGAACTCACAGGCGGCATCGCACACAACGCAGAAGTCAGCCACGGCCATCGTTGAGATATGTTCTGTCTGCATCGGGCCCTTGCTGCTGGGCGTCCCCATCCATCACATCCTTGAGATTGTCGGCTCAGCCCGGCCGCAGCCCGTGCCCCTTGCTCCCGGCTTTGTGGGCGGACTCATTCACTACCGCGGCGAGGTGCTCACCACCGTCAGCCTGCGCCAGTTGCTCGGGTTGCCGCTTGTGGACGAGCCACAGGACATCCTCATCCTCGAAAGCCATGCCGGCTGCTTTGGCCTCCTCGTGGACGCGGTGGGTGAGGTGCTTACCCTGCCGGCTCAAGACCACGAGCCCAACCCCGCCACGCTCGACGAAAACAGAAAAGACCTCTTTGCCGGGGCCTATAAACTCCAGGGCAGCCTGCTCGTGATGCTCGATCCCGGGCGGCTTGACCCCATACGCCTGGGCGCGGCGCGCGCTGCATAAAGGAAGGCAGACCCCATGCGTGCCC
>JAJYBT010000391.1 GCA_021778875.1 Acidobacteriota bacterium
CCGATGTCTTCCGACTAGTTTTCGAGGGTCTTTTTGACCTCGGCCATGAACTTGCCTGCGTCGGCTCCGTCGATGATGCGGTGATCGAAGCCGAGGGTGAGGTGCAGGAAGTGCCGGATGGCGATGGAGTCGGTTCCGTCGGGCGCGGTGACGACGGCCGGTTCCTTGAAGAGTCCGCCGACGCCGAGGATGGCTGACTCGGGCTGGTTGATGATGGGCGTGCCGAACTGCTCGCCGAAGATGCCGGGGTTGGTGATGGTGAAGGTTCCGGAGCCGACTTCGTCGGGCTTGAGTTTTTTGCCGCGGGCGCGCTCGGCGAGGTCCGCAATGGAGCGGGCGATGCCGAGGAAGTTCTTCTCTTCGGCCTGCTTGATGACGGGAACGATGAGTCCCCAATCGAGCGCGACGGCGATCCCAATGTTGATGTTTTTGGGATAGCGGATGGCGTCGCCTTCCATCTGCGCGTTGATGATGGGCATTTTGCGCAGGTTGGTGATGATGGCGCGGGTGATGAAGGGCATGTAGGTGAGCTTGACGCCGTTGCGCTGCTCGTACTTGCTCTTTTCTTTTTCGCGGATCTTGACGATTTTTGTGAAGTCCACCTTGAAGACGGTATGGACGTGCGCGTTGGTACGCTTGGAGTCGACCATGCGCTGGGCGATGATGGAGCGCATTTTGGACATGGGGACCAGCTCGCCAGGAGTGGGGAGTGGAGCGGCGGGGGCGGCTGGCTTGGCGGCGGCAGGGGCAGCGGGCGCCGGAGCCGGGGCAGCGGGCGCCGGTGCGGGTTTGGCGGGTGCTCCGCTCATGTAGTCGAGGATGTCTTCCTTGGTGATACGTCCGCCTGCGCCGGTGCCGGGCACCTTGCTGAGGTCTAGGTTATTCTCGCGGGCGATTTTGCGCACGAGCGGCGAGGAGCGGGTATGTTCGGCGAATGTTGCTGCGGCGGCGGGAGTCGGAGCTGCTGCTGCCGGAGCGGGTGCTGGCACCGCAGCTGCAGGTGTCGGTGTGGCGGCGGGGGCGGGGGCTGAAGCTCCGGCTGCGCCGCCGATGACGGCGACGACCGTGTTGATCTGCACGGTGCTTCCGGCTGCGGCCTTGATTTCAGTGAGGACTCCGGCGGCGGGCGAGGGGATTTCGGCGTCGACCTTGTCGGTGGAGATTTCGAAGAGGGGCTCGTCGCGCTGGACGGAGTCGCCGACCTGCTTGAGCCACTTGGTGATGGTGCCCTCAAAGATGGATTCGCCCATCTGCGGCATAACGACTTCGGTTCCCGGGCCAGCTGCGGGTGCAGAAGCT
Organism: Acidobacteriota bacterium; assembly: GCA_021778875.1. The sequence continues at coordinate 1,300 of JAJYBT010000391.1, forward strand.
GCGGGCGCGGCCGGAGCGGCAGGTGCTGCTGGAGCCGAAGCGGCTGCGGCATCTGCTTTGGGCGCGGGTGCGGTAGGCGCGGGTGCGGCTGCTGCGGAGCCGGCCTCGTCGATCACGGCGACGACGGTGTTGACCTGGACGGTGTTTCCGTCGGTGACCTTGATCTCCTTGAGGACGCCGGCAGCGGGCGAGGGGATTTCGGCATCCACCTTATCGGTGGAGATTTCAAAGAGCGGCTCGTCGCGCTGGACGGTGTCGCCCGGTTTCTTCAGCCATTTGGTAATCGTTCCCTCAAAAATTGATTCGCCCATCTGGGGCATGACTACGTCCGTCGGCATCGAAATCCTTTCCCTGCTCGGTGATAATTCGGGTTGCAAATATTTGCGGCGCGCAGAATGGCGCGCAACCCTTGATTATAAAACCAATGCAGGGGGCAGCGTCTGGAGGCGCTTGATATAAGGAAATATGGGCGCACGAATCCATCACGTTGAGCTTACGCTGCTGATTCTGGTGGTACTGGTGGCGCTGCTGGCAGTGTTTGCGCAAAAGCTGAAGACGCCGTATCCGATCATTCTGGTGCTGGGCGGATTGGTGCTTAGCTTCATCCACGGGGTTCCGCATGTCTCACTGAATCCGACGTTCGTCTTTCTGGTGATTCTGCCGCCTTTGGTCTTTGCCAGTTCGCTGAATACGCCCTGGAACGAGTTCAGGGCGAACTGGGCGATGCTGTTGATGCTGGCGCTGGGACTGGTGGGTTTCACGGTGGCCGGGGTGGCGATCTTTGCGCGCTTCGTGATTCCGGGCTTTGACTGGAAGAGCGGTGCGGTGCTGGGGGCGGTGCTCTCAACTACGGATGTTATTGCGGTGGCAGCTCTGGCGACGCGCGTGGGACTGCCACATTCGTTGCTTTCCATTATCGAGGGCGAAAGCTTAGTAAACGATGGGACGGGGTTGCTGGCTCTGCAATTCACGACGGCCATCGTGGTGTCGGGGACGATTCCGTCGATTGCATCCGGCGCGGGTAACCTGGTTTGGCTGATGCTGGGCGGCATCGCGGCGGGGCTGCTGATCGGATGGTTTGTGTCGCATGTCGACAGGTTTCTGGTCCGGAAGTTTCCGGACGCTAGCGAGCTGCAGATTCTGGTTTCGCTGGTCACGCCGTACTTTGCGTATCTGCTGGGAGAGACGGCGCATGCCTCGGGCGTGTTGGCGACGCTGGCGTGCGGTCTTTATGTGGGGAGGAGATCGTCAGAGACGCTGAGCAGCCGGGCACGTCTGGGCGCGCATGCGGTGTGGAACGTGATTGATTTTCTTCTGAACGGCCTGGTTTTTATCGTGATCGGGCTGCAGCTGCCGACGATTTTGAATGGGATTCGGCCAGACCACGGAAAGGGGCCGTTGCCGTGGCCGCGGATGCTGACGGAGGCTGCGCTGGTGTTCGGGATTCTGGTTATGCTGCGGCTGTTCTGGGTGTATCCGGGAGCGTACATCGCGCAATGGATCCGAGTGCACATCCAGAAGCGCCGAGGGCACCGGCCGAGGCCTCGCGAGTTGGCGGTGATGGCCTGGAGCGGAATGCGCGGCGTGCTGGCGTTGGCGGCAGCACTGTCTCTGCCAGTGATGACGGAGAGCGGGGCGAGATTCCCCGAGCGGGAGACGATTATCTTTCTGGCATTTTCCGTTATTTTGCTGAGCCTGGTTGGTCAGGGGCTGACACTGCCGCCGTTAATTCGAAGGCTGGGCATCTCCGAGCCGGAGGCAGAGCGGCGGGATGCTGTTGAGGCGAGGCTCGAGATGCTGAAATTTGTGCTGCGAACGCTGCACGGCATCGACACGTCGAAAGACGAGATTGAGGCGCGCGCTGTCGACCAACTTGTCCGTCTTTACAACCAGCGACTGCAGGGACTCAGTCAGGACGGAGACAAGCAAGATGATGCGCGGCTGGAGCGAAAATATCGCGAACTGGGCGCGCAGATCCGTTCGGCACAACGCGGAGAGCTGATGCGGCTGCGGCAGGAAGGACGATTCCGGGAGAGCACGCTTCGGAGCATTGAGCGTGAACTGGATCTGATGGAACTACGCTGGGGAGCTTAAGCGAAGTAAATACACCTAGAGTGTGGAGCATTGCTTTTTAGAAAAGCCCGCCGAACGCGGTTGCGCTCCTGGTGGGCTTCCGAGCGAAGACTCAGGCAGCGGGACGCGGCGAACTGGCGGCGTGCCGCTTCCTTTGCGCTTCCACGACAGACTCAAGTCTTTGTGTTGAGCGGCGCTTGGTGTTGAGACGCTTTATGTCGATAGGAGGCGGCCAAACGAGCGCCGGTTTCGCGTCGGTGGTCGGGTTCAGAGAATCAAGGCGTTGCAAAACCCAGGAAACAAAATCCATAACAGCCCTCGCAGGCTAAGAAGTGGGGAGGTGACTGTCGAGTATTCGCTGATTTACGCCTTACGATCTGTACGAGCCAACCGGCGTCTGCTGCAATCCATACTTGAATCCACGATCAAGGGAAGGGTGAAGAGGATCAGTGGATTCCGATACTCGATCTGAGAACAGGATAGGCAGCGAGGCGGTGAGAGTCAATGGCTGAGCGCACATTTCATTGACTTGTCATTTTGCCCCAATCGTGGAGCACAGCCATGGCGGCGTTGCGTCCGTTGATGGCGATGACGGAGCCGCCGGGATGGGTGCAGGCTCCGCAGAGGTAGACGCCGGGCATGGGCGTGCGAGAGGCTAAGCGGTGGGACCACATATAGTTAGGCAGGCATTCGCCCTGGAAAATGTGGCCTCCGGTGAGGCCGACCCTGGCTTCAATGTCAGGAGGGCCGAGTACCTGCGCGTCGATTACCGCAGTACTTAAGTTTGAACAGAAGCGGCCAATGGAGTCGAGAGCGAGGCTGCGGATTTCGTCGCGTCGGGAGTCCCACGAACCCTCGAAGAAGGAATAAGGGACGTACTGGGCGAAGACACTCATGGTGTGTTGACCGGCTGGCGCGACGGTGGAGTCATGCGCGCTCTGGAAGTAGAGCTCGCACCAGAGGTGTTCGGCGACCTCGCCACGCCGGGCGGCGTCGAAACTCGCTTTCCACTCC
>JAJYBT010000392.1 GCA_021778875.1 Acidobacteriota bacterium
GATGGTGCGCGGAACTGTGGTTCTGCCCCACGGGCTGGGCAAGACCAAGACCGTGGCCGTGATTGCCACCGGCGACCGCCAGAAGGAAGCGCAGGAGGCTGGCGCCGATTTCGTGGGCGGCGAGGAGATGGTCGAGAAGATCCAGAAGGAAAACTGGACTGACTTTGACGCGCTGATCGCCACTCCGGACATGATGAAGGTGGTGGGCCGCCTGGGCAAGGTGCTCGGCCCCAAGGGTCTGATGCCCAATCCCAAGACCGGCACCGTGACCCTGGACGTGGCCTCGGCTGTGAAGGAAATCAAGGCCGGCAAGATTGAGTTCCGCGCCGACAAGACCAGCCTGGTGCATGTGCCGGTGGGCAAGCTGAGCTTCCCCGTCGAAAAGCTGGTGGACAATGCCACAACCGTGATTACGTCGATTGTGCGCGCCAAGCCTTCGGCCGCCAAGGGCAAGTACATCAAGAGCGTCACGCTGAGCTCGACGATGGGCCCCGGCGTTCCGCTGGATTCGGCAGTGGCCGACGCGGCGGGCAAGCACTAGACACGGGTCAGCGGTCAGGGATTAGGTATCGGGGACGGTGCTGAATGGCTTGAGCCGCCCTGGTCCATTCCGGTCAAGACTGCGGCCAGGGAAACAGGAATCTGGAACAGAGAGCGCCGTGAGCGGCGCGACCCGCTGAGGGGAGCAGGAAAAATGGCGATTTCAAGAGCAAAAAAAACGGAGAAGGTTCAGCTGCTGGCCAAGGAGCTGGAGACCTCGACAACGGCGATTATCGGCACCTTTGCCAAGCTGACCGTGGCGCAGGATTTTGCGCTGCGCAAGGTGGTGCGCGAGTCAGGCGGCAAGTATCGCGTGGTCAAGAACAAGCTGGCGGCCATTTCGGGCGAGGGCACGCAGGTTGAAGAGGCGCTGAAGGGCCTGAGGGGCGTAAGCGCCGTGGCGTTTACCTCCGGCGACCCGGTTGCGCTGGCCAAAGGCTTTGCCAAGTGGGTTGGCGAGAACGCGGAGTTCCAGTTCAAGCTGGGCATCGTGGACGGCAAGCTGCTGAGCGTGGAAGATGTCAAGGCGTTGGCCACCATGCCGGGCAAGGAGGAGATCTTCTCCAAGCTGCTGTTCCTCATCAATGCACCCGCGCAGCGGCTGGCCACGGTCATCAATGCCACGGGCCGCGATCTGGCCGTGGTTCTGGGTCAGGGCGTGGAGAAGGAAAAGTTTGCCGGAGCGGCATAGCGCCGCTGCGGGCGCGCCCACTGGCTGGGTGCGGCGCTTCGAAGAGATTTGGTTGCAAGGGCGGGCAGGAAGGGCGCGGGTCTGGGCGCATCGGAAACTTTCAGCTTGGCATTGCAGTCGGGACAAAAATTGAGTAACAGGCAATTCAAACGTTTTTGATTGGAGAAGAAAAAATGGCGGATCTCGCACAGTTGGAAGAGCAGATTGTAAGCCTGAGCCTGCTGGAAGCAGCGGCTCTGGTAAAGAAGCTGGAAGAGCGGCTGGGTGTTTCGGCGGCTGCAGCGGCCCCGGTGGTTGTGGCTGGCGGCGGCGGTGCGGCGGCTCCGGTGGTTGAGGAGAAGACTGAGTTCCAGGTCATCCTCAAGGATGCCGGCGCGAACAAGATCAACACCATTAAGGCTGTACGCGAGGTTACCTCGCTCGGCCTGAAGGAAGCCAAGGACCTGGTCGATGGCGCCCCCAAGGCGTTGAAGGAGAGCGCGACCAAGGATGAGGCCGAGGCCATCAAGAAGAAATTCGAAGGAATCGCCACCATCGAAGTCAAGTAACAAACGGAACTTGCAAGGCGGCCCGGGACGCGCTACGATAAACGTTGCGCGTCTTTTCGGCCCATTTCGGACTTTCTGGGAGTGGGCTGAAGCTGAGTGGCGCGTCTTGAGATAAGCGGCAGGGCACATAATCGTTCGCAGGCTGGAGCAGGGCCAGGCACTCTGGCGGCGGATGTCGGGTGAGCTTTAAGTGCCTAAGAGTCAAGGTGATGGGCGGATTAAGCCTTGACGCACGGCGGTGGCTGGCGGGCGAGCGGCAGAAGCGAGCTTTGGGATCGGCGAGAGCAGGGCAAGAGAATTCGGTTGGGAGCACAGGCTGCAAGCCGCGCTCGTGAGGCATCGCGTCCTTACGGGCTTTTCGTGTCTCCCGGTCATGGCGGATAAGGCTTTTTCAAAGGCGAAATCTACCATATGCGCGCGGAAGATAGGCAATTGTTTGACCGGCGCGCCTGCTCCTCCAATTGTGCGCAGTCTAGCGCACAAGCCCGGCATGCGGCAATGCCTTCGGTGCGCCGTTTGACGCGACTCTCAAGCAGACACGCTTGGCGCGGGTTTTCCGGCGCAGCGGTGACCTGACTCAGGGCCACTGCCTCGTTCGGGCGGGATTGGTTCGCTGTGTGCCAGTCCGGAATATTTGATTTCTTACCGTAATTTGTCGGCGCCTCCAGACTCGGGCGCTGGCCCGGCGCGGATCCAATGGCGGCGCCGGAGTGAAGAGCCCCAGGAGTGAAGCATGTCCAACGAGAAGCGCGCGATTCGCAGCCGGCTCGATTTTTCCAAGATTCCCACCGCAACCCAGATTCCCAACTTGATTGAGGTGCAGCGCCGCTCCTATGAGCGCTTTCTGCAAATGGACAAGCTGCCCAACGAGCGCGACGACTCGGGGCTGCAGTCGGTGTTCGTTTCCGTTTTTCCCATCACCGATTTCCGCGGCATCTCGCAGCTGGACTTCGTTGACTTTTCCATCGGCAACTGGGAGTGCAAGTGCGGCCACCTGAAGGGGCTGCATCACCTGCGCACGGCCTGCGTCCATTGCGGGGCCATGGTGATCACCGACCCGTTCCATCCTGGCGACGTGCTCTGCCAGAAGTGCGGCACCTACAACCAGAACACGCCTGACTTCTGCAACAAGTGCGGCGACCCGGTCGGCCTGCAGTTGAAGTACGACCAGCAGGAGTGCGAGGAGCGCGGCATGACGTTCTCCGCGCCGCTCAAGGTCACCGTCCGGCTCACCATCTATGACAAGGACCCGGAAACCGGCAACAAGACCATCCGCGACATCAAGGAGCAGGAGGTCTTCTTCGGCGACATTCCGCTGATGACGGCCAACGGCACCTTCATCGTGAACGGCACCGAGCGCGTGATCGTCTCGCAGTTGCACCGCTCGCCGGGCGTCTTCTTTGAGACGGCCAACAACCGCACCTACTTCCTGGGCAAGATCATTCCCTATCGCGGTTCGTGGGTCGAGTTCGAGTACGACCAGAAGAACACGCTCTATGTGCGCATCGACCGCAAGCGCAAGTTCCTCGGCAGCATCTTCCTGCGCGCCCTGGGCCTGCACTCGGACGAGGCGATTCTGAAGACCTTTTATACCGTGGACCGGATTCATCTGCACGACGGCAAGCTCGGGTGGGAGGTTCAGCCGGACACGGCGAAGAGCACGCTCAGCAGCAGGAGCAAACCCGAGTCGGCCCCGCCGCTGTAGCCGGTGTCCCAGAAGCGATTGACGTACCGGGCGAGATTGTCGGCGATCGCCATCTTCAGGAAAAAGCCGCGAATGATGAGGAACATCGCCTGCGTGAAGACCCGTAAGCGCAGGCGCCGCGTGCGGTCCAATTGCGGCAGGAACATCGAACCCCGCACGATCGGCCCTGCCACCAGGTGCGGGAAGAAGCTCACGAACAGGAAGAACCTCCAGAACCGATGCACCGGCCGCAGCTCGCGCCGATAGACGTCGATCGTGTAGCTCAGCGACGCGAACGTGTAGAAGCTGATCCCCATCGGCAGCAGCAGCCCGTAGGCGTGCAGGCGGCTCGGAATCCCGCACGCGTCGAGCAGCACGCGCACGTTCAGCACCACGAAATCGGTGTACTTGAACGCGAACAGGAGCCCCAGGTTCACGCACAGGGAGACGATCAGGAGCGATCGGCGGCTCACCCAGCGCGGCAGCCGAAGCCGCAGCATTCCGCGGCCCAGCGCCCCCGCGTCGGCGCCCAGCAAGATCCCCGCGCAAAAGTCGACGACGGCGCTCGAAAGCAGGATGAACAGGAACGACGGCACGTGCCACGCGTAGAACAGCACGCTCGCCGCGAGCAAGACCGCCACGAAGGCCGGTTCCGTCTTCCGGCGGCCGATCGTCAGGCGGCAAAGCATGACGAACGCCATGAGCACGGCGAAGCTGTACGAGATGAAATTCATGGACGCGGCGTGCTCATGCGGACGTTCGCTGGTTCCGACCGGAGCGACTCAACGGTGAGACGCTCAAAGACTATCTCAAAACGGCTCCGGAAGGGGGACAGTCCCATTTTGCTCCGAAGACTGCGCAAAATCGGGACAGTCCCCGGCCGTTTTGAGGTCGTCTCTTAGCGAAACGCCGG
>JAJYBT010000393.1 GCA_021778875.1 Acidobacteriota bacterium
TCTTGGACGCAGATCTGGGTAATGTGGCCGCACTGCGGGCTCACCCGCGAGCCAAGCACCAGCGCCACCAGCTCGCGCGTGGCGCGGTCGGCCACCACGTGCGAGGCCTGCGTGGAGAAGACGCCGCACCCGGCATAGCGCACAATGTTGTGCAGAAAGCGCAGCGAGCCGTGCACCGAGCGGTACTGGTCATTGATGTAGCTGTCCGGATGGCGGGAGTAGGCCTCGCAGATCAGGCGCGCGGCGGGCGCCAGATCCTCCTCGCGCCAGGGACGCAGCTCCAGCTCCGGTGGCAGGTCGAAGTGCGGGGCGCTCCAGCGGCCCTCCAGCGGCTGCAGCATAAACAGGCGGCGAAAGATCTGGAAGCCGGCCTGGTGAAACAGCTCCGTGTGCGCGCCGGTGGGATGCAGCAGCAGCTGCGACTCCACCCGATCGACATGCGGCGAGTTGAGCAGCAGCTCCAGCAGGTGCTGCAGCAGCGTCTCCTCCACCCGGTGGGCGGGCTCGGCCGCGCGGGTGGCAATGGAGAGCGGAGCCTCCGGCGGCAGGCCGGGCATGGCAAACACGTCTCCAATAACGGCCTTGGTCTCCTCGTAGACGCAGAAGGTGTATCCAATCACCTGCCCGGACTCCAGCGCGGCGTAACCGGGCAGCATGTGGTTGTCCAGATACTGGAGCAACAGCCGGGAGGAGGAGCGATAGTCCCAGTGCAGGCGGCGCAGCCAAAGCTCGCCCTCGGCCTCAAGCAAGGCGCGCAGATGCGGCGCGGAGAAGTGCCGCAGGTCGAGGATGTCGATGGAAACGCCTGAGGTCATGGTTTCCTTGCAGGAAGCGCTGCGTCACCGGCCTGCGGCAACTTTGCCACGAGAGGACGGCGGACCGCAAGCCCGTTTCCGGGCTTTGCTGCTTTTCCCTCCAACTACTTGCGGCCGACCAGGTAGACCTCAAGCCCCTGCTCGGGCCACTGGAAGAGCGGTAGATACTGGCGGCCGGCCAGGTACTGCTGCAGGGCGTCGGGGGTGTGCAGGTCCACGCCGCGGCGGCCGGCAAGGCGGGCCACCAGGATGTGTTCCTCGTCCGGCACGCCGCTTTCGTCGTAGTTCACAATCTCATGATTGCGATAGAACGCCAGGCCGTACTCCATGTCGCGGCGCACGCGGAAGACAGCCACAGTCTCCGTGGGCGGGTACGTGGCGGCCAGTTGCTGGGCCAGCGCGCGCGCGGAGTAGGAGCGGTCCAGCAGATGGATGACCCGCTTGGAGGCTGACACGGCGGGAATGCCGAAGAAGGGGCCCACGCCGTAGAGAAACAGCATCAGCACCATCAGGATGCCCGTGGTGGCCAGCCGCAGCCGGGCCAGTCCAAAGCCGTGAACCACGATCAAGATCAGCAGCGCCGCGCCGGTAGAGGCCGCAATGGCCACAAGCAGGGCATGCAGCGGCGGCATCTTGGCCCCGTGTGCCACAAACCACGGCAGCAGGAAGGCGAACATCGCCATCACCGCGCACAGAATGGCGTGCCCCAGCAGGATCCCGCGATGCAGCCCCTGGCTGCGGCGGCGGAAGAGGAAGTCGCCCGTAAGGATGGTGATGGGAGGAATGGCCGGCAGAATGTAGCCGGGCAGCTTGGACTGCGACAGGGTGAAAAAGGTGATGGGAATGAGCGCCCACAGAACCAGAAACTCCGGGAAGGCGTCTCCGGGGCGGCTGGGCTTGGGCTTCTCCGGCCGGGAGTGGCGCAGCCGCCACTCAGCAACGGAGGTCAGGATGCCGTCAATCAGGGCGCGAATGGCCACCACAGTCCACGGCATCACGGCCAGCAGAACAACCACGCCGTAGTACCAGAAGGGCTGCTCGTGCTGGTAGCGGTTGGTGGCAAAGCGCTCCAGGTTGTGTTCGAGGAAGAACTCGCGGAAGAAGGTGGGGTTCTGGTGCTGCACGGCGATGAACCAGGGCAGCACAATGGCGAAGTAGAGCAGCACGCCCGGCCACCAGAACGACCGCCGCAGGATGACCCACTCCCGGCGCAGCGCGGCAAAGGCCGTGATGATGACCAGCGCCAGAAACGGCGCTACCGGGCCCTTGGCCAGGGTGGCGATGCCGGTGAAGAAGTAGATGTCAAACAGCCAGAACTTCGACCGCGTTTCATACCACGCATACCAGCCCAGCAGTCCGATGGAGAGCGGAGCGGCCAGTTGCATGTCGGTGGAGGCGCCGCGGGAAAAGCCGATGATGCCGGCGCAGGCCACCGTGATGAGGGCGGCATCCAGATGTCCGCCGGGGCGGAAGCGGCGCATGTGCAGGTAGATGAGTGCAACCAGGATGAAGGCGAAGCTGGCCGAGGGCAGGCGCGCGCTCCAGTCATGCACGCCAAACTCCTGAAAGACAAACATGGCGCGCCAGTAGTAGAGGGCTGGCTTCTCAAGCCACGGGCGGCCGTAAAGGTACGGTGTGACGCAGGCGCTCAGGTGGTCCTTTACCGTGTGGGCAGAGTCAAAGCGCGTGAGCATCTCATGGGCAATCTGGGCATAGCGCGGCTCGTCCGCGCCCACCAGCCCCATGCCGTCGCCTCCCAGCAGAGGCGTGACGCCGTAGAGGATGAAGAAGACAGAGAAGCCCAGAAAGACGGCAGCCTCGCAAACAGTGGCCCAGCGGGGCAGCCGTTTGCGCCAGCCGCGGCGCAGCTCGGGGGTGGAGGAATCCAGGGCAGTATCCACGTCCAACGTATCTCCAGCAGAGCGGCCATTGCGCCGGAACAACGCAACCGCGGCCCGTCTCGGCCAACTTCGCAGGGGGAGTCTGGAGTCCCCGGCGGCCGAATTTTGAGTGAGCCTCCTGCGAGGCGAAACCTTCGATTCCCTGCCGCCTGACGACAGGGACAAGGCTAACAGATTCGGGCGGAAAGACGATGCGGATCAACCGGGACCGGAGACGCTGGGCCGCAGGTGGGCCAGAATCTCTTCCATGGCGCGGGGCAGCGGACCGTCAAGCGTACAGCCGGCGGCGTTCTCGTGGCCCCCGCCGCCCAGGCGCTCGGCAATGGCGGCCACGTTCACGCGGCCCTTGCTGCGCAGGCTCAGGCGGATGCGGCTCTCCGGCAGCTCGCGCAGGAACGCGGCGGCCTCCACCCCGGCGATGGAGACGGCGTAGTTCACAATGCCCTCGCAGTCCTCCTCCGCGGCGCAGGTGCGCATCATGTCCTGGTGCGTTACCCACAGCCACGCCAGGCGCCCTTCGCGGGTCAGGTTGCTCAGGGCCGCGCCCAGCAGCAGCAGCTTGGAGGTGGCGGTGGAGAAGTAGACCTCCTGCGCAATGCGCAGCGGGTCGGCCCCGGCCTCCACCAGGTCCCGGGCCAGCGCAAACGTGGAGGCGCGCGTGGACCCGTAGCAGAAGCCGCCTGTATCCGTGAGCACGGTGGTGTAGAGGCAGGTGGCCATCTCCGGGGTGATAGTGGCTCCCGCGGCCAGCGCAAGGCGGTACACCATCTCGCCAGCGCTGGCGGCCTCGCGGTCAATCCAGTTCAGATTTCCCCAGGGCTGGCCGGTGGCGTGGTGGTCGATGTTGATGACGAAGAAGGGCTCAAGGCCGCGCAGGCGGGTGCGGTCCAGGCTGTCGCACTCCAGCAGGATGGCGGCGTCATAGGGGCCGTGCACGCGCAGGGCAGTGCGGATGGAATCGGCCTGGGGCAGCCCGCGATAGACGGCGGGGATGCGGTCGGCGGCCACCAGGTCCGCCCGCTTGCCCATCTGCTCCAGCAGCATGCCCATGGCCAGCGTGGAGCCGACGGCGTCGCCATCCGGCCGGGAGTGGGAGCACACGAGGAATCGCTCTCCCTGGCGCAGCACCTTCAGGATGGCCTCGATGGAGCCTTCCTGCAGTGCTGCAGCGGCCGGGTCGGCGAGATGCGGGGTGGTATCGCCCATGGCCGCCTACTCCGCCGGTGCCTTCTGCCGCTTGCGCGAGCGGTTCATCAGCTCCTCAATGCGCGCCTGGAAGCGCCCGGATCGATCCACCAGAAAGCTGAGCTCGGGCACATGGCGAACCCCCATGCGCTCCTTTAACTCAAAGCGAATGTATCCTTTGGCGGCATCCAGCCCGGCAATGGTCTGCTCCTCGGCGTGGGTGATGTCCGGCACGGCGCTGTCCACGGCAATGTACACCCGGGCCGACTTGCCGCCGGGGTTCAGCACCACTTCGCTCACGTAGCAGAAGGCGATGCGCGGGTCAGACAGCTCACCCTCGATCATGGCGCCGATCTCCTCGCGGAGCGTCTCTGCCACGCGGTCCTGATGATGTTTGCGGCCCCTGTGCTCCGGCATGCCCCTGTACCTCCCCGGGTAAACCATTCAGGATACCAGAGGGGGCGCC
>JAJYBT010000394.1 GCA_021778875.1 Acidobacteriota bacterium
AGGCTACGGGCTGACGGAGACTTCGCCGGTGATTGCGCTGAACACCTCGGCCGCGCAGCGCATGGGATCCGTGGGACAGCCGCTGACGAATGTGGAACTGAAGCTGGCGGAGGACGGCGAACTGCTGGTGCGCGGGCCGTCCGTGTTTGTGGGTTACTGGCAGAAGCCCGAGGCCAACGCAGAGTGCTTTGACGCGGAGGGCTGGTTCCGCACGGGCGATATTGCGCGGATGGACGAGGACGGATTCCTCTACATCACGGATCGCAAGAAGGAACTGCTGAAGACCTCCGGCGGCAAGCTGGTGGCGCCGCAGCCGATTGAGAACAAGCTGAAGGCGAATCTGCTGGTGGCGCAGGCGGCGCTGGTGGGCGACAAGCACAAGTTCATCTCGGCGCTTATCTCGCCCAACTTTACAGCGCTGGAGGAGTGGGCGCGGGCGCAGGGCATTACAGCGGGAACGCGCGCGCAACTGGTGGAGGATGCGCGGGTGGTGGCGCAGTACGCCGAGATTGTGCGCGAGGCGAATGCCGGACTGGCGAACTTCGAGACGATCAAGCGCTTCCGGCTGGTGGCCGACGAATGGACGCAGGAGTCGGGCGACCTGACGCCGTCGATGAAGCTGAAGCGGCGGGTACTTAATGCGCGCTACGCTGGGCTGATCGCGGAACTCTACGCCGACGAAGCAACCGCACGCGGCGAATAGGCGCGCCGATTTTGCCGATGCGTCCGCCGAGCAAGGGGCGCCTGCTCCACATGCGCTGCAGGGCGCGGAAGAACGGAGCGCCGCCGGCGCCGAAGGCGAGGATGCTGCCGAAGAGTATGACGGCGTCGATGCTGATGCGGCCGGCGCTAGACCAGTAGGCGTCGGGCGTGAGGTTTAGCCAGAGGGCGAATTCGTCCAGGGTGAGCGCCGCGCCGACGCCATAGCTGACCGACATCAAGCGGCTGAAGAATATGGACAGGGGCGAGTGCGCGCGGCCCAGGTCGAGCAGCCATCCGTAGCCCACCAGAAGCAGGATGAGGATTCCCCAGACAAGGTGATGGATGTGGCGCCCGCGCACCATGACCCACTCGAATGGGCCTATTTTGTGCAGGATGAGCGTGACCAGAATTCGCACTCCGATGAAGGTGACGAGGAAGGACGCTGAGGCGATGAACATGCGGCGGCGCGGGCGGTCAGGAATGGTGGTGCGGATGAGGTAGCCGAGCCGGGTGAGCTGCAGCAGCACCAGCAGGAGAATCACAACCATGCTGGCGAAGGCGAGCAGCAGAAGCGTTCCGGTTTCAGGCATACCCTATTGAACCACTTTCGCGACCCAGCGCCAAAGCGGAGGACTCGGCAGGACGAAAGAAAAAATGGGCTGGAGTGAGCCTGATCACCCTCCCCTTTACAACGACGGAGTACACTGGTTAAGGTGTCAGGTTTGACGTTTTCCCGACAATCCTGATCCCAGTCCCAGGCGTTGCTGCCGGCATGACCGTGCGCGGCTGAACCAATTTGATCAGGAGATTTTTGCGATGCGAGTTGCTTTGTTGACCGGTGGAGGGGATTGCCCCGGTCTGAATGCGGTGATCTATGCTGCCGTCCGTAAGGGAATTCAGCACTACGGCGATGAGTTCATTGGATTCTTGAACGGCTGGCGGGGCGTGTTGGATAACAACTGGATCCCGCTGACCCTGGAAAACACAGACGGCATCCAACTGAAGGGCGGTACGATCCTCCACTCCTCCCGCACCAATGTGAAGAAGATTCCGGGCGGAATCGAGAAGGTGCAGGAAGTCCTGAAGACCAACAAGATTGATGCGCTGATTGCGCTGGGCGGCGACGATACGCAGTCCGTGACGCTGTACCTGAGCGAGAACGGCGTACCGAGCGTGGGCGTTCCCAAGACGATTGACAACGACATCAATGGCACGGACGCGACCTTCGGCTTTGACACCGCGGTGTCGATTGCGACCGAGGCGATTGACCGCATCCACACCACCGCCGACTCGCACAACCGCGTGGTGGTGGTTGAGGTGATGGGCCGCGATGCGGGCTGGATCGCGTATGCCTCGGGTATTGCAGGCGGCGCCCACGTGGTGCTGGTTCCGGAGCAGGACATCGACATTGATCATGTTTGCGCACTGCTGAAGTACAACTACGACCACGGCAAGCACTACGGCGTTGTGGTGGTGGCGGAAGGCTGCCATCTGCCGGAAGTGGGCCAGGTGCTGGGCTCGCAGGAAGTGGACTCATTTGGTCACGTGCGCCTGTCGGGCATCGGCGAAAAGCTGGCCGACCTGATCGAGAAGAAGACGGGATTTGAGACGCGCTCAGTGAACCTGGGACACACGCAGCGCGGCGGCGTGCCCACGGCGTATGATCGCCTGCTGGGCCAGCGCTACGGCCTGCACGCGATTGACATGGTGCACGACCAGAAGTGGGGCCGGATTGCGGTGCTGCACGGCACGACCATCACGGACATCACGATCAAGGAAGCGATCTCCACCAATCGCCGTCTGGACGAGCGATTCTTCAGTGTCATTCGCGACCTGGAAGCCAAGGTCTAACCAGCAGTAACCAGGCTGCAAGCGGAGAGCCACCCCGGCATGCGGGTGGCTCTTTGCATTGCAGCGGAGACGGCGCGCCCGATGATCTATCGGCCTTATGCCCAGGAGGATTTCATCGCGCTGTACGCGATCGAGGAGGCGTGTTTTCAGCCGCCGCTGCGCTTTGGGCGCGGATACATGCGCAGGCTGGTGCATGCCGCGAATGCGGCAACGTGGATTGCCGACGACAACGGACGCATGGCGGGCTTTGCCATCGTGGACTGGAGACGCGACGCGGGCGTCGTGACGGCCTACATCCAGACGATCGAAGTGGCTGCGGACCAGCGCCGTCGCGGGGTTGGCGGCGAGTTGCTGCGCTGTGTGGAGCAATCTGCCCGTGCGGCCGGCGCGGCGCTGCTGTGGCTGCATGTAGACGAAGAGAATTCGGCCGCAATCCACCTGTACGAGACGCACGGTTTTTGCCGCGAGGTCCGGGAAGAGAACTACTATGCGCGAAGCCGCGCGGCTCTGGTGCTAGTGAAGCTATTGCCGCCGGAATCCTGAGGCGCTGGCGATTCTGGGACGGTGGTGTCCGTCGCGGTCGTACAATACAGGCAAATCCCATGTCTACTACGAATCCCAATCTGCCGAAGTCTTTACAGGCATTGCGCTCCTATTCAAAACAGGCATTTCTGCATGACCTGCTAGCTGGAATCACGGTGGGGCTGGTGGCCCTGCCCATGGCGATGGCATTTGGCATCGCGTCCGGTGTGACGCCGCAGGCGGGGTTGTATACGGCTGTGGTAGCGGGCTTTCTGATCTCCGCGCTGGGCGGCTCGCGCACACAGATTGGCGGCCCGACCGGCGCCTTTGTGGTGATTGTGGCCGGCATTGTGGCGCGATTCGGCATGAGCGGGCTGGCAATGGTGACGATGATGGCCGGCATCCTGCTGGTGGGCATGGGCATCACCGGCCTTGGCGCTGCGGTGCGCTTTATCCCGCGCATGGTGGTGATCGGGTTTACGAACGGCATCGCGGTGCTGATTGCCTCCACGCAGATCAAGGATTTTCTGGGACTGCACACGCCGCCGGTGCCGAGCGCGTTTTTGCCGCGCATGCAGGTGCTGGCCGCGCACATGGGGACGGTGAACTGGGCCTCAGTAGGGCTTGGGCTGGGTGCGCTGGCGATCATGATCGTGCTGCCGCGCATTAACAAACGCATTCCTGCCTCAATTCTTGCCGTGGTGGTGTGCACGCTGGTGAGTTTGTTTTTCCACCTGCCGGTGGAGACGATTGGCACGCGGTTTGGAGGCATCGCCAGTGGCTTTCCTCCGTTTGCAATTCCCACATTTCGGCCGGATGTGATTCTGCCGCTACTGCCCTCGGCGTTTACGGTGGCGATGCTGGCCGCGCTGGAGAGCATGCTGTCTGCGGTGGTGGCCGATGGCATGACGGGCGACCGGCACAACTCCAACGTGGAACTGTTTGCGCAGGGCGTGGCGAATATTGCGTCGCCGCTGTTTGGCGGCATTCCGGCAACGGGCGCCATTGCGCGCACCGCCACGAATATCCGCTCGGGCGGACGGACGCCGGTGGCGGGCATTGTGCATGCCATTACGCTGCTCGGGATCCTGCTGGTGGCCGCGCCGCTGGCCAGTTATATTCCGCTGACGACCCTGGCTGCGGTGCTGTTTGTCGTGTCGTACAACATGGGCGAGTGGCACGAGATCGGCGCGATCTTCCAGATGGATCTGACGGCCATCTCCGTGTGGCTGGTGACGTTTGGGCTAACGGTGTTTGCGGATCTGACAGTCGCGGTGGGCGTGGGGCT
>JAJYBT010000395.1 GCA_021778875.1 Acidobacteriota bacterium
GATTGCAGAGCCCGTCGAGATCGTGCACGTTGTGGCGGCTGATGGTCGAGTGCACCTGGATGGGAATCCCGGCCTCGTTGGCCCACTCGATGGCCTGGATGGTGCGCGCCCATGCGCCGGGCAGGCCGCGGAAGGCGTCGTGAATCTCGGGGGTTGAGCCGTCGAGTGAGATGCCGAGCCGCACCAGGCCGGCCTCTTTCATCTTGAAGATGGCTTCACGCGTGAGCAGTGGCGTGGCGCTGGGAGTGATGGCAACATGCACGCCTTTATCGGCTGCGTAGCGGATCAACTCGAAGAGATCCTTGCGCTTCATGGGGTCTCCGCCGGTAAAAACGAAGATGGGAATATGCATCTGGGCGATCTGGTCGATGAGCGCTTTTCCTTCTGCGTTCGTCAACTCGTCAGGATGCGGAATGGGCTGCGCCGCGGCGCGGCAGTGCTTGCAGGCCAGGTCACAGGACTGCGTGATCTCCCAGATGGCGAGGAAAGGCGATTCGTCAAAGTCGATCCCGCCACGTGCGGGAATGTTGTGCATCGGCTGCATAAGACCTCCAGCAGAATCGCGGCGGGCCGGGCCCGGAAACGAACCAGCGCATCGAGCAGAACCGGAATTCCCGTGCTCTTGCTAAGGGTCTGCAAGGCGGCTTTTTCCTGGGGAAAAAGCCGCTCAGGAGGCGCGCCATTCGCTATAGCCATTCTGGTTCTGCTGTAGAGCCGAGGCCACGATTCCAATTCAGAAGAACAGTTTTGACGTGCCTTGGGCTGTGATTAAGATCACTTTTGAGTGCATTATTTGGCCCCGAGGCTTTGAGGCTCTGGACAAAATCGGGAAACGGGAACACAATTTTGTCACTTGCAGGCCAATCCGCGAACCCCGTTTCTAGAGTGGAAGGCCGAGAGCGTCGAGCAGGGCTGGCGGATCGAAAAAAGTGAGAAGGATCACCTATTGATGTGCGGCCAAACACCGCAAAGTGTGCAGCGATTCTGCGATCGTTTGAACGCTCTCGAAGGAGGTTCCAATGGCAACCACTTTGAAGCCAGGTTGGAGCAAACCCTCCACCATCCTCTTTGCATCTGAGATACCAACCAACGAAAAGGCCTTCGCTTTTGCGCTCGCACAGGCCAGGGAATTCGCTTCCGATCTCATCCTCTTTCACGCCTATGACACCTTGGTGGTGGCCGCCTCAGAGATCTCAGGCATCTCCTACTACGACTGTGCTGCGGCGGCGCGGAGCGAGAAACAGCATCTCGAGCCTTTCGCGCAGCGCGTTCGCGAAGCGGGCCTTACCTGCGAGGTTGTGGTGCGGCCGGGGCTGCCTGCCGACGAAATTCTGGCCTACACGCGCGAACGCGAGATCGACCGGATTGTGATGGGCACGCACTCTCCGGGCCCGATCGGCAAGCTGCTGGTGGGTTCGGTGGCAGAGGCGGTATTGCGCACGGCCGCCTTGCCGGTTTACATCGTCGGTCCCGAGGTAGTCGATGGAAGCTACCGCAACTTTGCCACGCGCACCATTCTCTGTGCGGCCAGCCTGCATGAGACCTGTACTGTGGTAGCCGCGTTTGCCGCGGAGCTGGCCGCGCAGCACGGTGCAAGGCTGATTCTGCAGCATGTGATCCGGCCCCAGGATCGCGCGGAGCTCTTGGCTGGCTGCACGCTGGACGAGGTGGAAGCGGGCATACTCGCGCTGGTTCCCGGCAAGTTGCAGAACCAGGTTGCGATCCAGACCATCGTAGTTCCCGGCGACCCGACTGAAGAGTTGCTGTACCAGAGCAATGTGCAGCAGGCCGACCTGATTGTGCTCGGCGCGCAGGGCGCTTCGGCCTTTGCCG
The DNA here is from genome assembly GCA_021778875.1 of Acidobacteriota bacterium. The sequence goes on from JAJYBT010000395.1 coordinate 1,834, forward strand.
CCATCACCCGGCACGGCGTCGTCTACAAGGTGCTGGCGCACGCGCACTGCCCGGTCATCACGCTGTCGCCGGTGGTTTTGGCCGAGTGCGGTGCGAAGTCGGAGAAGCTGCGTCCGGCTGAACCCAATATTGCCGGCGTGTTTTAAGACCAAGAGTCTCGCGCAACCTCTTGAACGGCAATCACCTGAAGGGATTGCTGCGTCCTGATCGTCAGATGTTAAATTTTCGCTGCAGGAGAAGCGCGGTAGAAGCCTGACTTGGCGATGCGGTATACTTGGCGCACAGGGCGGCAGGTTCATGTGCTGCTCAGCGAGGTGTGTCTTCCACAGGAACTCCGGCAACGCGACGCCTGATGTTCCATCATCGCCGACGACGCGGTGGCGTGCGGTGGTTCGCGTTCTCCGAAGTCCCATGGATGCTGTGAGTTGCGCCCTCCTTCCCTCCTCCTGCGCTCTTTGCGGCTCTCCTCTGCCGCGGCTTTCTCCAGTGCCAATTTGCGATGTTTGCTGGACGGAATTTCCCGTTCCGAGCGGGCCTGTGTGCGCGCGCTGTGGTGACGCGCTGAGCGCGCCGGCCGGGCACTCTGTTTCGCCGCTATGCCGTATTTGCCGTTTGGCGCCGCCGCCGTTTGCGCAGGCCGTCGCTTATGGTGCTTACCAGGGCCGCATGAAGGAGGCCATTCACGCGCTCAAGTACGACCGCCTGCATCCGGTTGCGCGCGGGCTGGGCAGGTTGTTGGCCGAGACGATTGCGAAACTGGACGGTCAGGCTCCAGCCGAGATGCTGGTGATTCCAATTCCGTTGCACCGGGCGAAGTATGCGCAGCGCGGCTTCAATCAGGCGCGGTCGCTGGCCCGTGAGGCGCTGGGCTTTCTCGGCAAGAGCCACCCCGAGTGGCGGCTTACACTGGCGGCAAGCACGCTGATACGTTTGCGTGCCACCGAGAGCCAGGCCGGGCTCACGCCACGTCAGCGGCGGCTCAACCTGCGCGGCGCATTTTCGGTCTCTGACCCGTCCAAGGTGAAAATGCAGCACGTATTGCTTGTTGATGACATTTTGACCACCGGTGCTACAGCGCGCGCCGCGGCGCAAGCGCTGCGCAACGCCGGGGCCGCTTCGATCTGGGTAGCGACACTGGCCAGAGCGCAGCGAGTCAATGAATTTGGGCGCCGGTTCGCCTTTCAGGACGCGGAGGACAATGAAGAGTTTGCCGGCACGGCGCCGGACGCGGAGACACACACATCTGGATTGGGTACGGAATCATCGTTCTTGCGGAAACTGCCATCTTTTTGACGAGGGGAAAAGAGATGTCGCTGGGAAAAGCCATGATTCATGCACGCAAGCAAAAGGCGATTGCAAAGGCGGTGGTGACGGCCGCCGACCACGGGACCATGCACCACGCACACATCCTGCAGATGCCGGTCCTGGTTTTGAACGCCTCGTATGAGCCAATCAATATTTGCGGCGCGCGGCGGGCGCTGGTGCTGGTGCTGAAGGGCATTGCGCGCACCGAGGAGGAGCACGGCCTGACGCTGCACGCGCAGCGCGCCATCATCGCCATGCCCTCGGTCATCCGCCTGCTCGAATACCGCCGCATTCCCCACCAGACGCGCGCCCTCTCACGCAAAAATATTCTGCTGCGCGACCGCAATACCTGCCAATACTGCGGCGAGGCCTACCCGCCCAGCGAGCTTACGCTCGACCACGTGGTGCCTCGTTCGCGCGGAGGCAGCTCCACATGGGAAAACCTGGTCGCCTGCTGCCACGACTGCAACCGCCAAAAGGGCAACCGCCTGCTCAGCGAGATTGACGACATGATTCTGCTGCGCGAGCCGCGTCCCTTCTCGCTGCACACCAGCCGCCAGATTATGCGCATGTTGGGCCGCAGCGACGACCGCTGGCGGAAGTATCTGTTCTATTAGTGCTTCGTCAGACTGCTCAATCTGAGCAGATTGAAATTTACGCAAAGGAAGTGTGCGTCTGTAAGTCACTAACCTATAACGGTTTATTTAATTTATATGTTTGCGCCAGCCCCGCTCTCTCCTGCTCTGACGCCGTTTCTCTGTGGCAATCATCTAATAATAACGAAGAGGGATTCGCCACGGAAGGCGCGCGGCAGCCGTCTCGGAAGGAGCAAAGGTAATGCAGAATCACAAACTTCAACTCGCCGTTTTGGTGGCGGCCGGAGCGTTGCTCTCGGCCTCCCTGGCGCTCGCAAAGGAGCCGAATCAGGAAGGGCAGGGACGCGCGGTGGTTACCGTCATGTCCAAAAATGAGATTCCAGGCGGTATTCCGCAGGATGCCTTGCACCTGAAAATTGACGGCAAGGTTTCGACTGTGACCGGATGGACTGCGCTGCACAGTCCTGAAAGCCCGCTCCAGGTGGTGATTTTGATCGATGACGACGCCCGCTCAAGCCTCGGAGTGCAAATGAGCGACATTGCCAACTTCATCAAGGGGCTGCCGCCGAGCGCGGCGGTCGCCGTCGCGTATATGGAAAACGGCCGCGCCGCGTTGGCAGGTCCGCTGA
>JAJYBT010000396.1 GCA_021778875.1 Acidobacteriota bacterium
CAGCGACTTCCTGCACTTCCCTCCGGTTGACCCCTCTGAGGCACTCGCCGCAGACCATCTCCAGAATCCCCTGTCCGCCGCAAAGAAACAGCAGCGCGCCTCTTGCACCCTCGTCCATACCTAGCCCGCAAGCCGGAACCCCCGTAACGCGGTATAGCTTTCATCCGCGGCAACCGCTCCAATCACTCCCGGTTCAGGCGCTAAGTGCGCCAGCTTCCAGTGTCGGCTCAGCCGGATTTCCGGCCGTATCCCCTGCAGCACAGCAGGCTCGTCCGGCAAGAGAGAAACATCAAACGCATTCAGTGGCAGATTTAACCCGCAGCCCTCTGCTTTCAGAATCGCTTCCTTGCGCGTCCAGCAGCGATAAAAGCCGCCCAGCCACGCATCTCCCTGCAGTGTCTTCAACTCCCCCAGTTCTCCCTCCGAGAAGTGTTCTTCAGCCACATTCGGTTCAATCGGCCGTACACACTCGACGTCCGCACCCAGTTCCCCCATGCGAGTCACCGCCAGCAGTCCTACATCATCGCTGTGGCTCAGATTGAAGTAGAGCGGCTTGCCTCCCCGCAGTTTGCGCATTCGCGGCTTCCCATACTCGTTCACGACAAACGCCAACTCCCGCGGTGTGCATCCCGCATAACCGGCCAGTAGTCGCCGCATATTCGCATGGCATGTAAGATAACGCCGCCCATCCCGCGTAAACCGAAACCGCATCATCCGGCTTCGCTCTTCTGGACTCAAAATTGCAACATTGCCAGCGTCCTGGTCTGTCTCAATCGGAGTCTTCCACACCCACACGTGTACGTCCTCACCAAGAAGAGGAGGATGCGAGGCGGATATCCAGGAGACATTCATGGCGCCAGGTCGCACACTCGGTTGATTTTGCTCGGAGAAACCACAGCGCGGCGGCCCAAAGGAGTCAGCATGGCAACTATGATATCCGCAGCTTCACCGGACAAACCGGTCAGGTCTGCGCACGACGAGATATTTCAGGTCCCCACAAGCGAGTTCCAGCAGCACTTTAACCAGACGCCCTTCGTCTTCCAGCATTCGCTCGCTGGCCACCCGGCCTTCACCATGGAGCGCCTCGAAAACCTCCTCGAAATGACCGTCCCCCATCCCGACCTCCTCTACTGGGACGCCGGCGAAAAACGCATCGACCAGCGATGGAATGACAAACCGGGCCGCGATTTCTCCGCGCAGGAAGCCTTCCGGCGCATCCGCGAAAACGGCGCATGGATCATCCTCTTCAGCGCCGAGCGCGACCCGGAGATCGCGCAGATCCTTGAAGACAGCATGCAGCAGGTGCAGCGCCTGAGCGGATACAACCTCTTCGACGACATCAAGATCCGCAACGCCTACATCTTCATCACCTCGCCGCACCGCATCACCACCTACCACATCGACTTCCAATGCGGATTCCTGCTCCAGTTGCACGGCGACAAAACCATCCACGTCTTTGATCAGAACGATCGCGAGTTGCTTACTGAAGAAGAGCTCGAGCGTTTCTGGACGAAGGACACCAACGCAGCGGTGTACAAGCCCGAGATGCAGAATCGCGCAACCACCGTGCTTCTCAAGCCCGGCATCGGAGTTCACGTGCCCGTCAACGCACCGCACTGGCTGCAAAACGGAGACGACATCTCCGTTTCTCTTTCGCTCAACTTCCAGTTCAAGAACACGAAACTGGCCAACATCTATCGAACCAATTTCTACCTGCGCAAGCTCGGTCTGCATCCCACGCCTCCGGGCCGCTCCTGGATCCTCGACCGCGCCAAGGGCTATGGAATGAATATCCCCGTCGAAGGAATGAAGTTCGTCAAACGGCTGCGCGGTGACAGCGGAGCCCGCATCTGATCGTGCCCCGCGCCCGTCGCACGCGCACAATCCAGCTTTAGTTCAGCGCGTGGGACGGGCGCACCGCCAGCTTTGGCAGATAGGCCTTCATCTGCTGCCGCAGATGGTGCGCCAGCCGCTGCGCCGTGTAGTCCGCACCAAACGCAAACCGCATCATCGGACCGAACGAATTCGCCGACGCCAACCCCACAAAGTATAGGCCCGGTACCGAGGACTCGAAATCCCGGGAAAGCATCGGCGCATCCCCCTCCGTGCGCAGATGCGACCGAATGGCTGAACTCAGATACGTAAGCCGCCGAATATCGGCGCGGTACCCAGTCGCAGCAACTACATGCTCCGTCTCGTGCTCAGCCTCACGACCCGCGCGGTCGATATACCGCAACAGCACGCCACCACCAGTCGCCTCGGCCTTCAAGTCGCGCGCTCCCAGAATCATCGCAACGTCCTTCACGCGCTCGCGCATTGGCCATCCCGGAGCAGGCCCCAGATGCGTCCGCACGATCTCTAACCGCACTGCTGCCGGCAGGTGCCGAAACAGCCCCGGTGCTTCGGTGTAAAGCCGCGAACGCCACCCCGGCCCCAGCCCGGACGACGGATGCCGCATTTGCGCCAGCAACGATCGCTTGCCCGGCGGCGGAGGCAAATGGAAATGGATCTGCTCCTGCCGCGCAAGTATGCAAACTTTTGCACCTTGCGCATGCATCAGGGAGGCCAGGTCAATCGCCGAAGCCCCACCGCCGATCACCGTCACATCCCGTCCGGCCATCGCCGCCGGATTCGCATGTTGCGAGCTGTGTGTCAGCAGCTCAGGCGGCAATTCCCCAAGCTCCGGCGGTACCCACGCGAATTCGCGAATCCCAACCGCCAGCACCACCCGCCGCGCCGTGATCTCGTCCCCGTCCTCTGTCCGCACCAGGAAGTCCCCGTCCAGCCGGTGAACCTCCGTTACGTTCCGCGTATCCAGTTCCGGCACAAGTTGCCGTTGAAACCACATTCCATAGTCAATAAAGGTCTCCAGCCGTACGGGAAGTTTCGTGTCATCATATGCAATTCCCTTCACTTCGCAGTAGTCACGCAGCGTAAAGCCTGCGACCGGTGCCGAGAGGTTTGAGGCGAATCCGTCAGATTTCAATAGCATCCCCCGCGGCATCCGCTCCCGCCAGGTCTCCATTGGCTTGCCAAAAATGCGGTGAGAAATCCCCGTGCCTCGCAAGTGCGCGGCAATCGATAATCCGTACGGTCCGGCGCCGATAATGACAACGTCAACAGGTGCACTCATCTTCGCTCCTGCCCTGACCTTGCAAGCCTCCTTCCATTCCCAAGCGCGCATGCCCTGATCGCTGGCATCCCAATTGCTTCAGAGATTCCCGAAACTTGCGGCCTTAGCACCTCTTGATCACATCTCGCTTCTTTGGGAACCGCCGACCTGCATGACGACTCACTCTGTAACTCCCGAATCCAGACCGCCGGAGGCACCCCACCAAGGGCCTGTGCCCTTCGATCTGCATTCCTCTGCGCCTCGAGTCCTGATCGTCGCCACGCGGCGATGGTTTTCTGCGGCGCGCCTCGCCATGGCCTTCGCGGCCGCTGGGGCTCAGGTTGAGCTCCTCAGCCCGCCCGGCCATCCCGCCCTGCTCACCCACGCCATCGACCGGCATCACCCCTTCCGCGCGCTTCGACCTCTGCGCTCAATCGCCAACGCAATCCAGGCAAGTGGCCCCGACCTCGTCATACCTACCGATGACACCGCCGTGGGCTACCTGCATCGCCTCTACAGCGAAGCCCATCGTTTGAATTCAGAGCTCGCGCCAGCCCTGCGAGCGCTGCTCGCCCGTTCTCTCGGTGACCCGGCCCGCTTCCCGCTCCTCGAATCCCGCACCTGCCTGCTCACCGCTGCCCAAAAGGAAGACATCCTCGCCCCCGCCACGGAGCTTGTCCCCGACAAATCCTCTCTGCGCGATTGGCTCGCCCGCAATCCGCTGCCTGCAGTACTCAAGGCCGACGGCACCTCAGGTGGCGAAGGCGTCGAGATCGTCAACACTCGAAAGCAGGCATTCCGTGCATGGAGCAGGCTCCGCGCGCCCCTCGGCCTCGCACGCGCCGCCCAAAAGGCCTGCCTTGAGCACGATGCAAATCACCTGCTGCCGTGGTTCACCCGCCGGCCGCGCCAGGTCAGCATCCAGCCTTTCATCCAGGGTCATGACGCCAATATGGCCGTCGCCTGCTGGCAGGGCGAATTGCTCGGTGCCATTACCCTCGACGTGCTGCATACCTGGCGCCCCAAAGGACCCTCCGTGCTCGTCGAGCTGACCCAGAACGACGCCATGCTCGTGGCCGCCCGCGCACTCATAGCGCGTTTGCACCTCTCGGGGTTCTATGGCTTCGATTTCATCGTCGAGAACACGCCACCCGGCCAACCCTGGGTCGCGCCGCGGGCCTGGCTCATCGAAATCAACGCCCGCGCAACGCAAACCTGCCATCTTCCTTACGGAGCACCGCGC
>JAJYBT010000397.1 GCA_021778875.1 Acidobacteriota bacterium
CGGCCTGGATGGTGGCATCGGTGGTATTGATGGTTTCAGTTTCGGTGGAGCCGTTCACCTCAACCGTAGAGGCGGCAGAGCCGAGGGTGAGGCGAACGTTCTGGGTACGGGTGCTGCTGATGTTCATGTAGAGGCCGGTGATGGTGACGGACTTGAAGCCATCGCGGGTAAAGGTGATGGAATAGCCGGGGCCTGGGTTGACGTTGGTGATGAGATAGGAACCAACGGAGTTGCTGACGCCCTTGTAGACGACACCGGTGGAGGGATTTCTGACGGTGACATTTACGCCGGGAACGACGGCTCCGGAGGGGTCAGTGACTACGCCGGTGACCGAGGCTATGTCTTGCGAACGCGCGAGCGTGGAGATGAGAACACAAAGAACAAGAAGAGCCAAAGACCTGAACATGATTCGCATACAACGCCTCCCAGAAGAATTGAGGAACTTTGCCGGCGGCAGACGGAGCGGCCGAAACGGTCAAAAAAGGAAGCACGCTAGAGCTTCCAGTAACTTGCCCCCTGATTAGGGAAGATTTCGATTGAGGCTACGACGGATACCCAAATGTTCCGTACAACGAGGCCTGCCATGGTTCCGCGGCTCGATCAGGCAGACCACTCCCCTGAGGGAGAAGAGATCTGCAGAAATGTTGCGTGAATGCAGGGTTCCAGTTCTGTCGTAACGTTCTATTGATCTTGAGTATGCGTCCTTTCTGCCCACGAAGTAAAGGGGGAAATGGGGTGTGAAGTTACGTCAATGGTTGTATGGGGTGGTTCCCCCGGGGGACGGATCGGAGGGTTATAACTCTCCGTGAAGATGGGTCAAATATCTAACTTTATTAGTTTTATGGTTAAAAACGGGCGGGAGCGGACGATGGAGACGGGATGGACCAGGGGGCGGAAATTCCTGTAGCCGCGGTGGAGCGGAGGCAGGCGAGCGGGGGACAAGGAGATGCCAGATAGCGAAGTTCAGATGCGCATGGGCATGAGGACATAGCGGTACTTGAACTCGGCTTCGGGATCCTCGGGACGCATCTGACCGGCGGACTGAGCGTCTTTAAACTCGAGGCGGACTTCGCCGGAGTTATCGAGGGCCTTGAGGAAGTCAAGGATATACGAGGAGTTGAAACCGACCGCGATGGTCTCGCCCGAGTAGGGCGTGTCGATGGTGTCTTCGCTCTCACCGGACTCATTGGAGTTGGCGCTGATCTTGAGCTCGTTGTCTTCAAGCCGGAGGCGGATGGCGCCGGAACGCTCGTCGGCAAACTGGGCGACACGCTGGATGGCGGCGGCAAGCTCACTGGAGCGAATGACAGCGAACTTGGTGTTGTCGCGAGGCATGACGGCCTCAAAGTTGGGGAACTGGCCGGTGAGCTTGCGGCTGGACAGAGTGCGATGACCGATGCGGAAGAAGAGAGTGTGCTCGTCATCGGCGAAGTCGAGTTTCTCGGCATCGGTGTTGGCAAGGAGCACCTGCAGCTCCTGAAGAGCCTTGCGCGGGATGAGGACGCGCTTTTCGCCACTGATGCCTTCGAGGGTCTCATTGGGCTTTTCGACGAAGGAGAGGCGATGACCGTCGGTGGCGACCATGGCAAGCGACTCAGCCTTGAGGATGAGCAGAGCGCCGTTCAGGGTATAGCGGGACTCCTCGTTGGAGATGGCAAAGATGGTGCGGCTGATGAGGGCGCGCAAGGCGAGGATGGAGATGCTGGTGGCGGCGATGGAAGGAAACTCAGGAACCTGGGGATAGTTGGCGCGGGCCATGCCGACCATCTTGGTTTTGGAACGGCCGCTGCGGATCTGGACCCAGTGATTATCAAGCAGGTTGATGGAGATGTCTCCGTCGGGAAGCAGCTTGATGTAGTCGTAGAGCTTGCGCGCGGGAATGGTGCAGGAGCCCGGCTTTTTGACCTTGACGGCGGCGCTGGTGCGGATGGCCTGGTCGAGGTCGGTCGCGGTAATGTTCAGCCGGTCGCCATCGGCCTCCAAGAGAAAGTTGGAGAGGATAGGAATGGTGGTCTTGCGTTCGACGACGCTTTGCGTCGCGGTCAGTTCCCTCACCAGTTCCTGGCGGCTTACGGTAATCTCCATCGCTGCCCCCTGCGCGGCCGGATTCTCCACTTCAGTTTCCACGATCGACATAGACCCACCCTTGAAGTTCGCCTGTTGGCTTGGCTGAAATCGAGTCCACGCTGCGCTGGCCCCACTCTACAACACGCGACGGGGTCTCGAAAACGGCTGTCTTTTCTTGTTCTTGATTGTATGCATGCAGGGGCGGAAACGATGCGTGGAAAACAGGGTCGATTCTCTGGATTCCGTGGCACTGGGCCGGTAGGCAGGACGGCGCGCCGCGCCGCGAGGGGCACGGTGGGTGTGCCACTATGCCGCGCGACGGGCGCTAGGTAGGGTGTGAGGAGTAAGAAAATACCAGCAGTACCCGTAGTTCACGCTGGAAAAGTGGAAATAGTGTCCGAATGCTGGATTGATGCGGGTTTGCGAGGGGTGCGGGTTTTCTAAAACCGGGACAGGCCGACGAGGAGATTTGGAAAAGCAGTGCAAAGCAGCCGAAAAGCATACCGGGTTTCCCACGGATCCCACAGGTGATGGAAAGAAGGCTGTGCAAACCGGGGTGCTTGTGTGTAAAGCGCGTTCCGCGCTGCGCAGGGAGCGGGTTTGCAAAAGACCGGCGATGCACAGCGGACGCATCTTCCACGGCTTCCACATGCGGGCGGCGCGTTGTGAAGATTGCGGTACGGAACCGCGTGCGACGAAAGGCCGATGAGCTGGGGGCGGGGCGAAGATTTCTGGAAGATGGCAGAAAGAATTTCCAGCGCGGGTGCGCGGCGCGGGCCGGAGCCGCCGAATGCAGCGCGCGACGGAGAGGCCGCGGCGGGTCTTCTATACTTGAGTTTCCATGTCTTACGAGTCCGCCATCGATCAACTAAGCGCCATGGCTCCGGAGCTGCACACGCAGGCGGGCCAGGCGCGGCGCAAGTTTTCTCTGGACGAGATTGGGACGCTGCTTTCGGCGCTGGGCGATCCGCACAGGCGCTTGAAGAGCGTGCTGATTGCGGGGACGAACGGCAAGGGATCGACGGCGGCGACGCTGGCCTCGATTCTACAGGAGAGCGGCGTGCGGACGGGGCTGTACACTTCGCCGCACCTGGTGCGGCCGAATGAGCGGATCCGGCTGAACGGCACGGAGATTGGCGACGATGCCTTTGCCGCGGCGTACTTCCGCGTGCACGGCGCGGCGGAAGAGCTGGTGCGCACGGGACGGCAGGCGCAGTTGCCCAGCTTTTTTGAGACGCTGACGGCGATGGCCTTTGTGTACTTTGCCGAGGCCGGCGTGGAGCTGGCTGTGCTGGAAGTGGGCATGGGCGGAAGGCTGGACGCCACCAATATTGTGGACCCGCTGATCTCAGTGATTACCGACATCTCGCTGGACCACACGGAGTGGCTCGGCTCCACGATTGCCGCGATAGCGCGGGAGAAGGCCGGGATTCTGCGCAGGAACGGGACGCTGGTGACGCTGCCGCAGCATCCGGAGGCTAACCACGCGCTGGGCGAGGTGGCGGTGGAGCTGGGCGTGCGCGGCGTGAGCGCCTCAGCCTATATGCCGCCGATCGGCGCCTCGGGCGAGGCTGCGTATCGCGTGGAGGTGATGGGCGAGCCGGTGGAGGTAGCTTCTCCGCTGCACGGCGCGCATCAGCACCGCAACGTGGCGCTGGCGATTGCAGCGGCGGTGGAGCTGGCCGAGCATCACGGCGTGGCGATCACGCCAGCCGCGATTGGTGCAGGGATTCGCGGAACGCGCTGGCCGGGACGGCTGGAGCACATTGCCAGCGGCGGGGTGGACTGGGTGCTGGACGTGGCGCACAATCCGGCGGGCGCGTGGGCGCTGCGGGCTGGACTGCGCGAGCTGCTGAGCGAAGCACGGCCACGGACGCTGATCTTCAGCTGCCTGCGCGACAAGCCCGCGGCGGAGATGGCGCAGATATTGTTTCCGCTGTTTGAGGTGGTGATCTTTGCGCCGATCCACAGCGCGCGGGCCACGCCGATGGCCGACCTGATGGCCGCGGCCGAGGGCACGGGCGTTCCGGCGGTGGAAACCGCGACAGTGGCCGAGGCGCTGGAGACGGCGCGGGCCAGGAGCGCGGGCGTGGTGGTGGTCTCCGGCTCGGTGTACCTGGTGGGCGAGGCGCGAAGCCTGCTGCTGGCGCAGGCGGCGCTGCCGGTGGGTGCGCAGCCGTGATACATCGCCCTCAACCTTTGCCACGGCTGTACCGGTGGCGCACGAACCTGATTCAGTCTCCGGCGTTCCTGGTGGCGACTATGGTGTTTGGCAGCATCTCGCTGC
>JAJYBT010000398.1 GCA_021778875.1 Acidobacteriota bacterium
CAGGGCCACGCGCTCGGGCGTGACTTCGCCGAGGATGCGCACGGCGAGGCCGGGGCCCGGGAAAGGCTGGCGGCCAAGAACGTCCTCGGGCATGCCGAGGTCGCGGCCGATGCGGCGGACCTCATCCTTGAAGAGATCGCGGAGCGGCTCGATGAGCTTGAGCTTCATGCGCTCGGGCAGGCCGCCGACGTTGTGGTGGCTCTTGATGGTCTGGCTTGGGCCCTTGACGCTGCTGGACTCGATGACGTCGGGGTAGAGCGTGCCCTGCACGAGCCAGTCCACGCCGCCGGTTTGTTTTGCGATGCGCGTGGCCTCGTCGTCGAAGACAGCGATGAACTCCGCGCCGATGCGCTTGCGCTTGACTTCGGGGTCGGTGACGCCGGCCAGTTGCGCCATGAAGCGCTGGCTCGCGTCGACGGCGACGATGTTGAGGCCGAGCTTGTCGCGCAGGTTCTTCTGCACGCTCTGGAACTCGTTTTTGCGCAGGACGCCGTTGTTGACGAAGATGCAGGTGAGCTGGCTGCCGATGGCCTTGTGGACGAGCACGGCGGCGACGGAGGAATCGACGCCGCCGGAGAGGCCGCAGATGACGTGGCCGCTGCCGACTTTCTGGCGAATCTGCGCGACGGTGGTTTCGATGAAGTGGGCGGGGGTCCAGTCGCCGCGGGCGCCGCAGATGCTGAAGACAAAGTTCTTGATGAGTTGCGGGCCGAGGGGCGTGTGGTGGACTTCAGGGTGGAACTGCACGGCCCAGATGCGGCGCTGCTCATTGGCGATGCCGGCGAGGGCGTTGGAGGTGACGGCGGTGCGGTGGAAGCCGGGGGGCAGTTCGAGCGCCTCGTCGCCGTGGCTCATCCAGACGGCGAGCGTTGGCGGCAGACCGGCGAAGAGTGGCGTGGCGGCGTCTTCGATGGTGACTTCGGCGTGGCCGTACTCGCGCTTGGGCGCGGAGCGCACCTTGCCGCCGAGGTGGTGGACGATGAACTGCAGGCCGTAGCAGATGCCGAGGACAGGCACGCCCAGGTCGAGCAGCTTTGGGTCAGCGGCGGGCGCGTCGGCATCGTAGACGGACGACGGCCCGCCGGAGAGGATAACGCCGATGGGCTTGTGCGCTTGAATCTCAGCCAGGGGAACCGTGCAGGGCAGCACGACGGAGAAGACATTCTGTTCGCGGATGCGGCGGGCAATCAGCTGCGTGTATTGCGAGCCGAAATCGAGGATGACGATGGTTTGGGTGTCCACTCCCTAGTGTGGCAGGCAGGCGGGCGGGATGTAAAGAACCTACGCGGCGATGCCACGCGAAACTGCGGCACGCGCGGCAGGGGCTGGCGTTTATTTATGGAAGACGCGATAAGCGAAGCCGACGCTGAATCCGTTGGGGGTCATGCCGTTGTTGGTCTGGCCGGGGATGGCCGGGGCGGCAGGCCATATCTGGTACTCGTAATCCCCGCGCACGGCGAACCTGCGGCTGAGCTGGTAATCGACGCCGCCACCGGGTGCCATGACAAAGTATTTGCCATACCCGAGGTTGAAGGGAAAGGTGGTCTTTCCCACGCCGACGAGAAACTTTGCATAGGGCTTGAACTTGATCCAGCGTTGCGTGGAGAGCTTTGGTCCGATGAGGTAGTGATCCTGGGACTCTCCCCAATTGGCGTTGAAGTGGAGGAAGCGCATCTCGCCTTCGACGGCCAGATTGGAGTTCAAGCTCCAGTCAACGTAAGCGCCCACACCGTCGAGGCGTCCGACCGGGGAGTAGTCGGGCTGAAAGTTGGAGAACTCCGCGCCGGCCCAGAGGTTGATGTGCCTTTCGTAGGCCGAGGGCGCGACCTGCGCAGAGAGCCGGGCGGGCGACAGCGCCAGACACACGAGAAAAAGCAGGGCGACGAGGCTTGCCGAGAGTGCAGCCTGAAACTTTCCGCTCCCGCCGGGATTTGCTTGGATCGCATTCATCGCTGCCCCTAATGATACCGTACCGTGCCGCGGGCCACGGCGCTGATTCCGGGCCGGGAAGCGACGGTGCGCACGGCAGGCGCAGGCTGCTGCAGAAATCAGGATTGAGCGGCAGGAGCCTCTCGCCGCGAGCTTACGGCATCGGCACTCCCCTGCTCTTGTAGACCACACCGGCTTTCATGACGAACTGCACGTTCTGAAGGACGCGGATGTCGTCGAGCGGATTCTTATCGACGGCGATGATGTCGGCCCATTTGCCGGGTTCGAGAGCGCCCGTCTTCGCGGTCCAGCCCATGAGTTCTGCGGCGTTGAGGGTGGCGGTCTGCAGCGCGGCCAGCGGAGCCATGCCTAGCTGGTTCACGTAGACATCCAGTTCGTGGGCGTTGAGCCCGTGCGGATAGACGGCTGCGTCGGTGCCCATGGCGATTTTTACACCGGCCTGGATGGCGTGTTTGATGTTGCCTTTGGCCACGACGATCACGTCCTTCATCTTCTCCTGATAGAAGGGCGGCAGGTTCCCGTATTGCAGCATCCAGTCTTCGAGATAGACGGTGGGCACGAGATAAGTGCCGCGCTTTTTCATTTCGGCGATGGCTTCGTCATTGATATAGCTGCCGTGCTCGATGGAGTCCACGCCGGCCTCGGTGGCCCACAGGATGCCCTGCGCGCCATGGGCGTGTGCGGCGACCTTGCGGCCCAGGCGGTGAGCATCGGCCACGATGGCCTGCATTTCTTCAAGCGTGTACTGCGAGGCCTGCGGATCGTCGCCCTTGGAGAGCACGCCGCCGGTGGCGCAGATTTTGATGACGTCAGCGCCGTATTTGATGTTCTGGCGCACCATGTGCTGCACGGCGGGGATGCCGTCGGCCACGCCATCGCCGACCAGATGATATTGGGCAGGCAGCAGGTTTTCATCGCAGTGGCCGCCGGTGATGCCGAGCGGCGGCCCGCTCACCATCATGTGCGGCCCGGGCACCTGGCCGGAATTGATGGCGTCGCGCAGGTCAATGTCGGTGTAGCCGTTGGCGCCCACGTTGCGGACGGAGGTAATGCCGGCCAGCAGCGTGGTGCGGGCGTTCGCCACGCCGGTAATTGCCTCCCTGCCCTCGGTCATGGCGAGTTCGTGATAGGGATCGAAGTTGGTGTCCATCGTAAGGTGCGTATGCACATCGATGAGTCCCGGCAGCACGGTCAGGCCGCCGAGGTCAATCACGGCATCCGACGGCTCGGTGGAGATCGAGGCCGTGGGCGCGATGGACTGGATGGTGTCGCCCAGGACGACGATGGTCTGGTTATCGAGCAGGTGGCCGGTTTTTACGTCGAGCAGGTGGCCGGCGCGAACCAGGGTGCGCTTTGGCGCAGGCTTCTGAGCCTGTTGAGCCACGCCGCGCGCGCCGTGGCCCGCCACGCTCAACGCCAGGCACAAGGCGACTGCCAGTTTCTGTCTGAGGATCATGATTTTCTCCTGAGGGAACCGTTTGCGGAGTGTAGCAAACGAGGCCTGCAGGCATCATCCTTCTTGTTGAGGATTTGAAGCGCGGCTTTGGAGCGCGATGCCGCGCGCGTGATAGGCTGCTATGCAAAGAAGATAAAGCCGCTTTGGCTGTTTTTGCGTCCCGTACAGGCCTCCATCCACTTGCGCCGCCGGCGCCTATGGAGACGACCGGGGACCCGATCTTCAAGAGGACATCCAATGAACCATTTCCGTTTCATTCCTATTCTGCTGATGGCAGCGGGGACCGCCATGGCGCAGCCGCCTGCGCCCGCCGACGACGCGAAGCCCACGCCTCCGCCTGTCATCAAGAGCTTTGACCTGAACGCAATCGACAAGAGCGCCGATCCCTGCACGGACTTCTACCAGTACGCGTGCGGAAACTGGAACAAGAACAACCCGATTCCCGCCGACCAGGTGCGCTGGGCGCGGTCGTTCTCACTGCTGATGGAGCGCAACCGCTACCTGCTCTGGCAGCAACTGGACGCGGCGGCGAAGGACCCGAAGTCGCCGCTGGAAAAGCAGTACGGCGACTACTACGCCGCCTGCATGGATACGTCGTCGATTGAGAAGAAGGGCCTTGCGCCGCTGGAGCCTGCGCTGGAGCGTATTGCCGCGCTGAAGGACGCAGCGGGGCTGGGCACGCTGGTGGGCGCGCTGGCGGGCGAGGGCGCTGCCGCGCCGCCGTTCCGCTTTGGCGTGGAACAGGACGAGAAGGATTCGTCCAAGCAGATCGCCTCGATTTCGCAAGGCGGACTTTCGCTGCCTGACCGCGATTACTACCTTGTGGACAGCAAGCATTTCCAGGACATTCGCGCGGAGTATGTTGCGCACGTGACGAAGATGTTTACGCTGGCCGGGGACACGCCGGAGCAGGCAGGCAAAGAAGCCGCCGCGGTGATGACTATTG
>JAJYBT010000399.1 GCA_021778875.1 Acidobacteriota bacterium
TTTCTGGGGCGTGGAGGCGGCGTTTGCCGCGCTACCCGGTGTGACGGCCACGGCTGTTGGCTATGAGGGCGGGGCTCTGGAACAGCCCACTTACCGGGATGTTTGCACGGACCAGACCGGCCACGCCGAGGTAGTCGAGCTCGATTTCGACCCGGAAAAGATCAGCTACGAGCGGTTGCTGGATGCCTTCTTCGCCCTGCACGACCCGACGACGCTCAACCGCCAGGGCCCGGACTGGGGTACGCAGTATCGCTCGGCTATCTTCTTCCACTCGCCCGCGCAGGAGGCTGCCGCCCACGCCAAGGTCGAGCAGCTCACCGCCGAAGGCCGCTACAAGCCCAAGCGAATTGTGACGAAAGTGGAGCCGGCGCAGACTTTCTGGCGCGCTGAGGAGTATCACCAGCGCTATCTGGAGAAGCGCGGACTTGCAAGCTGCCACATCTGAGGACTGGCGGCGCAGGCTGGACTATCTCTGCGCCTCGGTGTGCCAGAGCCACCACGCCTTGATGAACTTCCAGTGGATGTAGACCGAGTGGTTCAGGTGGAGCAGCAGCCCCTCACGCCCATCCAGAAAGCCCAGCCGGAAAAAGTAGTTGTAGACGAATGTCGCTGCCGGGTTCAGGATTGCGTTCCACACCAGTGCCAGCATCGACCGGCTGGTGCGCCCGCGCTTGTAGAGCAACAGGGCAATCTCGTTGCTGTAGCGGTTCATGTGCTCCAGGTAGACGGCCAGTGTGGGGTAGGCGTAGTGGAGCATGTCGTGCCGCAGCTTGCCGCGCGGCCCTGCGAACTGGGGAGTGGAATGCGGCCCGACGCCCTCGCTCAGCCGGGCCTTGCCGCGCCGAAAGAGCCGCAGCTTATGGTCGGGGTAGAAGCCTCCGTGGCGAATCCAGCGGCCAAAGTAGAGGTTCAGCCTGGGAATCCAGTAGGCGTCGTACTCGGGCGTGCCGCGTAGCAGCGCCTGAATCTCCGCCTGTAGCTCGGGCGTCAGCACCTCATCAGCGTCGAGAAGAAGAATCCAGTCCGACGTGCACAGGTCCAGCGCTACATTCTTCTGCTCGCCGTGGCCGCCAAATGAGTGATAGCTGGTCTTCGCTCCAAAGGAATGGGCGATTTCGATGGTGCTGTCCTTTGACCCAGAATCGACCACCACAATCTCGTCGGCCCAGCGCACGCTTTCGAGCGTGCGGGGCAGGTTTGCCTCCTCATTCATGGCGATCATGGCAATCGAGAGCGTGTTGGGCATCGAAGGCAGGATAAATCAACGGCATGGTCGCTGCAGCGGACCCAAAAATGGGCCAGGCATCTTGGACTGCGGAGCAGTTTCGGGGTATACTGAAGTTTCGGTAAGCCGTAGGGGGTGTGTGTCTTTTCGCGCGCCCTGTCGTCCGGCCCGGCCGCAGGATCCGTTTGGGGAGCGTAGATTCAGCCCCTATGCGGCAGCGGCAAGACGAAATACACAAGATTCTGGAGTGGAACCATGGCACAGGTATGCGACGTTTGCGGCAAGAAGCCGCAGTTTGGCAACAACATCTCCCACGCGCACAACGTAACGCGCCGCCGCTGGAATGTGAATCTGCAGGCGGTCAAGGCGCTCGTCAACGGCGCGTCGAAGCGCATTCGCGTCTGCACCAGCTGCATCAAGAGCGGCAAGGTCGCCAAGGCTTAGGCGCAGCCGCGGAGCACAATCCGCACGGCTATTGAAGATTGGATCGAAGCACCCACGACCCCATCCCCCGCGGATGGGGTCTTTGCGTGCGCATTCTTCCTTGCTCGATCGCAGCCACTTGTATCTCGATTATTTTGTAGCTACAATTAGTTTGTGTTCGTCTGGGAAGAGGCAAAGCGGGAATCCAACCTTCGCAAGTACGGACTGGACTTTCGGGATGCATATCTCGTCTTTGACAATCCGGAAAAGTGCACCAATGTGAGCCCCCGCCCCGACGAGACTCGCTGGATGGATCTGCGATGGCAATGGTTCATGGCCGGCTACTTGCGCTGATCTACACGCTGCGTGCAGAGGATGTGCGCGTAATCTCATTCCGGCCGGCCAGCCGCGAGGAACGGAGGCAGTATGAAAAAGACTCCAAGCAGAACTGACTGGGTCCGGGTGCGGCATACACCGGAGAGCGCCCCGATTCCTTTCGAGCCGGGCGATGGCCCGTATGATCCAAACGATGTGGCCGCCACGCGCGCATGGTTTGCGCAGGGTGACCTGGTGCGCGGGGGCAAGGTGGTGCGGCGCGGCAAGCGCGGCCCGCAGAAAGCACCGACAAAAGAGCTGGTCTCGTTGCGTCTCTCGCCGGAAGTGATTGAGCACTTCAAGGCAGGCGGACCGGGCTGGCAGACGCGCATTGATGGCGTGCTGCTCAAAGCGATCAAGAAGAGGGCGTAGGCCGAATCTCGAAATGCAGTAGTGCAGAGCATCCCATCGTCACGCCGATCGAGCGGGCAATGCGCGGCATTTAGACTGGAAGAGTCATGAGCACATTGAAAGCCGTGCGCGGCACGCGCGACCTGCTGCCGCCGGAGACGGCCCTGTGGAACCGCATCGAAGCCACGGCGCGCCGCGTCTTCGCCCGCTACAACTTCGGCGAGATCCGCACGCCCATCTTTGAAGACACCTCGCTCTTCTCTCGCAGCGTGGGCGAAGAAACCGACATCGTTTCCAAGGAGATGTACACCTGGGAGGATGGCGAGCGCTTTCTGGCAGCGAAAATTGCGAGTGAGTGGAGTAGGCAGTACTCACAGCAATCCAACATTCAATCTCCTGTCTTTACACCGGATCCAGAGATTGGGGTTCAGTTGAGGGTGCAACGTCGGTCTCCAGCAGCGCCCGGGGTTGATTACTGGGAGTTTGTTTCATTTCGTCCAGAAATCTCAACGGAAGCTATTTCCAGACTCCTAAATGCGCGTGACAACGCTGTAAGCAAGCATTCCATAGATCAGCAGCTAATCACCCTAAAGCTGGTGGTCCCGAATTCCGCAACTCAAAAGCCTTTGGTGGAGCATGATGGCGTGGCCATTGAGAAGTTGGATGGAGAATTCTTCGCATCTTCGCAGTCCCTGACCCTCCGTCCTGAAAACACCGCCGGCGTGGTCCGCGCCTACATTGAGCACAAGCTGGGCGAGACCGGGCAGTTGCAGAAGCTCTACTACATCGGCCCGCAGTTCCGCCGCGAGCGTCCGCAGAAGGGCCGCTACCGCCAGTTCTGGCAGATTGGCGCCGAGGTCATAGGCCCGCCCAGCGCGGGCGCGGAGTCGCCGCTGCGCGATGCCGAGGTGCTGGAGATGCTCGCCGCCCTGCTCGACGAGTTGCGCATCACCGGCTGGACGCTGCACCTGAACTCCGTCGGCTCCTCAGCAGACCGCGAGCGCTACAACCAGGCGCTCCGCGAAGCACTTGTCCCGCTTGCCCCAAAGATGTGCGCCGACTGCCAGCGCCGCGCCGTGACCAATCCGCTGCGCGTGCTCGACTGCAAGGTGCCCGAGGACCAGCCCATCATCGAGACCCTGCCGCGCATCGCCGACCATCTCGATCCGGAGTCAAAAGAACACTTCGCGGCTGTCACCGCTGCGCTCGATGCGGCTGGCGTGGCGTACACGCTCAATCCGCGGCTGGTGCGCGGGCTGGACTACTACACGCGCACAACCTTTGAATTCACGCACGGCGGGCTGGGCGCGCAGAATGCGCTGCTCGGCGGCGGCCGCTACGACGGCCTCAGCGAGGCCATCGGCGGGCCACGCGCGCCGGGTATCGGCTTTGCCATCGGGCTGGACCGGCTGGTGCTCACATTGCAAGCGCAAGAACTCGACCAAAGTTCCGCCGCGCGGCCAGCGCTGGATGCCTATGTAGCTCCCATGGCCGACGCCAAAGATGCCGCCAAACTGGCCGAGATGAATGCAGCCGGGCTGGCTCTGGCGCGCGAGTTGCGCCGCGCGGGCCTCAGTGTGGAGCTCGGCGACGGGTCGTTCCGGCTGAAGAAATCGTTTGAGGCCGCAGACCGCACAGCGCGCCGCATCGTCATACTCGGCGAAGACGAGCTTCAATCCGGTATTCTGACAGTGAAGGACTTCGCCACTGGCGCACAGACCAAGGTTCCGCGCGCGGAACTGGCGGCATTTCTTGCCGCACCCTCCCATCAGTAAAGGACATACGCAGTGCTCGACTTTTTAGGCAATCTGGAACGGACGCATCTCTGCGGCGACCTGCGCGCCGCCCACGCTGGGCAGCAAGTGGTGTTGATGGGCTGGGTGAACCGCCGCCGCGACCACGGCAACCTCATCTTCCTCGATCTGCGTGACCGCAGCGGCATCGCGCAGATTGTGCTCGACAAAGAGCTG
>JAJYBT010000400.1 GCA_021778875.1 Acidobacteriota bacterium
GGATTTGCCGCCCGCCGAGCCAAGCGTGCCTCCCACGACGAGCACATGCCCGAAACTGCCTTTGTTGGCCGAGGTGGCGCGCGCAGCCTGCACCAGCGGCAGAGACGCGCCGGCCCACTCCACGCCCAGCGATGAAACGATCGCTTCCTTTGGCGAGCCAATGGGAGCAACAGCGACAGGCTGATTCCAATGCCGCGTGAGTTGACCAAACACATGCGCGGGCTTGGGCGCGGTAAATGTGATAACCGCATCGGCGGGAAACACAGGAGCGCTCGCTGTCGCGGCGGTTTCGTCTGCGGGCCAGCCCGAGGGCAGATCAACGGCAAGCACCGGCGCCGTGCTCGACTTCACCCACTCCAGCGCGGCAAGGGCCAGCCCCTTCAGCGGCGGCTTGAAGCCGGTGCCCAGGATTGCGTCGACAATCAGGTCCGCTTCCAGCGCATGGTTGTGCCGGCTGAGTTCCTCTGCTGCATGGATGACGTGAATGAGCCCGTGCGCCGGACTGGTAAGCTCACGCCAGGCCTCGGCGGCGTCGCCCTTCAACGTGTCTGGCGCGCCCAGCAGCAGCGTCGTCACCTCAAGCCCGGCAGAAGCCAGCAGCCGCGCGGCCATCATGCCATCGCCGCCGTTGTTGCCACGTCCGCACAGCACGGTGATGCGCCGCGCATGCGGGAAATGCACGCGCGCAAACGCCGCCACGGCAGCCGACGCCGCGCGCATCAGCCTGAGCGATGGCACACCGAACCGCTCACTGGTGGCGCGGTCGCAGGCCTGCATTTCTGCAGCGGAAAGAATTTGCATGGCACCTATGGTAGCGGGTTTCGGCGGCGGGCATCCGATTCATGTGAGCGCGCGCAGGTTTCACTTCCTGCGCGACAATGGAAGTGAACGACTCCCGGAAAGGATGAATCCATGAACCAGAGCAGGACCGCAAGCGGAACATCCATCTTCGAACTGCAGGCTCTTGCCGCCAGGTTTCCTGCCGACGCTGAGACCATGCTGCTGGACATGCGGCTGACCGACGAGCCGGCAGCCAGCTCGCGCCTTTTCCGCATCTACCGGCCCGCTCCGGCGCACTATCACAAGACCTGCGACGAATATCTGCTGGTGATTTCAGGGCGCGGCAAGTTCGTAGTGGATGGCGGAGAGCCAGTCGAACTTGGCCCCGGCCAGTTGCTTTTTTTCCGGCGCAACACGGTTCACAGCATTCCTGAGATTGTTGAGGCGCCGCTGGTGGTCTTCTCGGTGGACACGCCGCGGCGCGATCCAGCCGACGTTACCTTTGTGGACCCGCGCGATGGGACTGCAGCCACATTCATCCGAACCATTCCGTACTGACCCGCCGGCCTCGGGGAGAAATGGCAACCCGCTCCATTGCCGCTCTCACATCCCCAGCGCCGTCAGGACCAGCAACCAGCCATTGAGCACCGCAATGAGCACAGCCACAAACCAGGCCAGAGCCTGCACGCCGCGGCTGTTCACAAACTCGCCCATCTTCTTGCGGCTGCCGGTAAAGGCCACCAGCGGAATCACGGCAAAGCTGAGCTGCATCGATAGAATCACCTGGCTCAGAATCAGCAGCTTCTCCGTTCCACGCTCGCCCGTAATGGCCACCACGATGATGGTTGGAATGATGGCCAGGCTGCGCGTAATCAGCCGGCGCAGCCAGGGCGAGAGCTTGATGTGGATGAAGCCCTCCATCACGATCTGGCCGGCCAGCGTGCCGGTGATGGAGGAGTTCTGTCCTGAGGCGAGCAGGGCAACCGCAAACAGCGTGCTGGCTCCGGCCACGCCCAGCAGCGGACTCAGCAGCTTGTAAGCGTCCTGAATGGCCGCCACGTCAAAGTGTCCGCTGCGATGAAAGACGGCCGCCGCCACCACGAGAATTGCGGCATTCACAAAGAGGGCCATCATCAGCGCCAGCGCGGAATCCACACCGGCCATGTGAATTGCCTCGCGCTTTCCCTCCGGCGTGCGCTTGTACTGGCGGCTCTGCACGATGGACGAATGCAGATAAAGATTGTGCGGCATGACCGTTGCGCCCAGCATGCCGATGGCAATGTAGAGCATGGCGTGATTTGTAAGGATGCCGGACGAGGGAACAACAAGGCTGTGCAGCGCCAGCCCATACTCCGGGCGCGACAGCACAATCTGAATGCCGAACAGCACAGTGATCGTTCCGATGAGCGCAATGACCAGCGCCTCGATGTAGCGGAAGCCCCAGCGCTGCAAGAGCAGAATCAACAGCACGTCCAGCCCGGTAATCAGCACGCCATAGAACAGCGGGATGTGGAACAGCAATTCCAACGCGATGGCCGAGCCGATGACTTCAGCCAGGTCGCAGGCGGCGATGGCGATCTCGGCAAAGATCCACAGCGCAAAGCTGGCCCTGCGGCCGTAGTTCTCATGGCACATCTGCGCCAGGTCGCGCCCCGTGGCCACGCCCAGCTTGAGCGACAGGTTCTGCAGCAGAATGGCCATCAGGTTCGAGGCCATGATGACGAAGAGCAGGGTATAGCCGAAGCGCGAGCCGCCGGCAATGTCCGTGGCCCAGTTGCCGGGGTCCATGTAGCCCACTGAGATCATGAATCCCGGCCCGATAAAGCCCAGCAGCCGCCGCCAGTAGTACGGCGAGCGCGAGATGCTCACGCTGGAGTGGACCTCGGGCAACGATGGCTCGGCGGGCGCGATGATGGATGTGAACTCTGTGGCCATGGGTTGCAACGGACGAAGCGGAAGACCCGCCTCTGCCAGTATGCCACAGGTTGTTAATCGTAGTTAATGAATTTCATTACATTTAATTATCATTAAACTTCCGGGCGGAGCCAGATGGCTTCGGCGGCCGGCCTTCCCAGAATCAAGATTCCTGTAGGTAGTTCAATTGAAACGGTTTGGTCGTAGTTCTGGCTGACGACGCGCAGGCTGCGGCTGGGGCCGATGCCCATGCGATGCAGAAACAGGAGCAGCCGGGGGTCACGCTCGTGGAGGCTGGCGACGATGTAGCGATGTCCTTCGGCGGCCTCGGACAGGGGCAGCTCGCCGCGCTGCTTGCGCTGGGCGGGAGTCTCGGGCAGGACGTAGTTGCCATGCGGACAGGCGCCGCTCTCGCCCAGCTTTTCCTTGAGGCGCGCCTCGAATGCCGGGGAGACAGCGTGCTCCAGCCGCTCGGCCTCCTCGTGAATCTCGTACCACTCCATGCCGAAGACTTCGCTGAGCATGCGCTCGATGAGGTGGTGGCGCAGGGCGGTGCGGTAGGCGGTCTCGCGCCCTGTTTCGGTCAGGCGCACAATGCCGTCCGCGCCCACCTCGACGTAGCCGTCGCGCTTGAGGCGCTTGAGCGCCATGGTCACCGCCGGGGCAGACACCTCAAGCCAGTGCGCGAGGGTGGCCGGAAACACCTGATGGCCCTCCGCCTCAGCCTCCAGGATGGCCTTGAGGTAGTTCTCCTTCGATACGTGGATGGCGTCTTTCATCGCTGTGCTGGAACCAGTCTACTGCGTGCGGCGGCGCGTGGCCCTCGGGCGGAGGTTCGCGGGTGGCTGGATGCGGGAGTGGCGCACTGATGCAGAGCGTATTTCACAGTCCCGCGAATCATCTGCAAAATTTCTGCGGAAAACTGCAAATAAAAAAGGGCGGCCTTTTAGCCGCCAGCTTCCAGCTCCTAGCTCATGGCTCATGGCCGGGGTGGTGGCTGGACAGAATCCGGTGCGGAGCGGGAGCGGAGGTGTGGTTTCTACTGCTGCAATTCCATTGTGCGGGATCGAGGGGAAATTATCTGCAAATTGGGTGGGGGAAATTTTGTTGTGGCGGAGTGAGGGTTGTGGCTTCCCACCCTGTCGTTCGCTGGCGCGAGCGACGAGGATGAGGCAACCCGGCAGTCAATGCTTGTGAGAAATGCGGGTTAGCGGCGGCGCGAAAGTTGGAAATTGCGAACCAGAGCCTGTCACATGGAAGACCGGTGCGGATTCTGGCCTGCATCAATTGGTCTTGGGTTTGACAGACGACGTCGCAGCAGTTGCGGTGCTGACCGGATGCAGTCGAACCTCCAGCGTTCCTGCCTTGCCCGACGCTGGGTCCACCACGCCCAGTTTCAGGTACAGATCGGTGTTCGGCAAATCGATCTCCATATGCGCGGGAATACCCGACTTCTGAATGGCGGCGTAGACATCGGGCTTGAGCGCCATCTGCTGCGTGCCCTCTTCCCAGTTCACGGATTTGCCTTTCGTATCCCAGGCGATGAGTCCGACTTCGACCTTGCCCTGGTGTGTGCCATCGGCCCCTGCCGCCAGCGCGACATCGCTCCACCGGATGAAGAAGTCGATCGAGTAGCGGGTCGTTGGCCG
>JAJYBT010000401.1 GCA_021778875.1 Acidobacteriota bacterium
GGAGCGCGGCGCGAATCTCGCGCACGAGCCTGGCCGTGCCGGAGAGCGCGAAGTTGATCTGCATGGGAATGGCGAGCGCGGCGCGCTCCCAGATGGCTTCAGCCGCGGCGGGATCGCACTCCGCCAGCGATTCATCCACCACCACTGCGGCAAATTCCCGCTTGCGCAGCGCGGCCAGCGCACTCTTGCGCCCTTCGGCCACTTCCACTTCCATGGCCAGCTGTGCGCTCACCACGGTGGCGCAGTTGCGGGCGCCTTCGATTCCGGTCACGATCAGAATGCTCATCTCCAGCTCCTTGCGTCCTGCCCGGGCCTGTCAGCGCGGGGTCTTGTCTGAGTGTTCGTTGAAAGTGCGAGCCCTTGCCCTCAATGCCGGCCCCGCGGTGATGGACCTGCCGCCGTGCATTCATGCGGCCCTGGCCGGAATCCCTACTCGTCGAGGAGAGGGTCGGCGATGCCGTACTCTTTCAGCTTGCGGTAGAGTGTGGTTTTGCCGATGCCAAGCAGTTTGGCGGCCTGCAGCTTGTCGCCGTTCAGTGTGCGAATGGCGCTGAGAATGGCATCGCGCTCGAGCTCCGCGAGAGGCTTGACCTGGGGTTCGGGGCCGGTCTGGTCATCCGCCTCGCGTTCGGCCGCGCGATGCGCCGCCAGCCCGTGCTGCTGGAGCTGCGTGGGCAGGTCGCCCAGGTGCAGCACCGGTCCGGAGGACAGGGCGCAGGCGCGTTCCACGGCGTTCTCCAGCTCGCGCACATTGCCCGGCCAGTCGTACGCCATCATGGTGCGCAGCGCTTCGTTGCTCAGCGTGAACTTGGCTCCGCGCTCGCGGCTGATGCGGTCCAGAAAGTGAGCCGCCAGCGGCGGAATGTCGTCGCGGCGGTCGCGCAGGGAGGGCAGCCGCAGGTTCACGACGTTGAGGCGATAGTACAGATCCTTGCGGAAGGTGCCTTTTTCAACCATCGTTGCCAGGTCGCGGTTGGTGGCCGCCACAATGCGCGCCTTGATGGGCACGCGATGGGTGGCTCCGACCGGACGCACTTCCCGCTCCTGCAGCGCGCGCAGCAGTTTGGTTTGCAGGTCCAGCGAAAGCTCGCCCACTTCATCCAGAAAGACCGTTCCGCCTTCGGCCGACACCAGCAGTCCATCCTTGGAGCGGTTGGCGCCGGTGAAGGCTCCTTTGACGTAGCCAAACAGTTCGCTCTCAATCAGCGTGGGCACCAGCGAGCCGCAATCCACGGGCAGAAAGGGCTTCTGCGCGCTGGGGCCGTAGGCATGGATGGTACGCGCCACCAGTTCCTTGCCAGTGCCGCTTTCGCCCAGGATGAGCACAGGATGCGAGCTTTGCGCCACCTTGGAGAGAATGCGGTAGAGTTTTTCCATTTCAGACGAACGCCCGATCATTGCGCCAAGGCCCTGCGAGAGCCGCAGCCGTTCGCGAAGCTGGCGGCTGGCAGTGTCGGTTACATGGCTGGCGGCCGCCCGGTCCAGCACGGTGGAGAGTTCGTCAACGGCGAAGGGTTTGGAGAGATAGTCGGAGGCTCCGCAGCGCATCGCCTCCACAGCCGCATTCACGGTGCCGGAGGCCGTCATGACGATCACGGACATATCGGGATAGAGCAGCTTGACCTCGGAAACAAGATTAAGTCCCTGGTTATTGCCATAAGGCAGGTTCACCAGCAGGATGTCGGCGGCGCGGCCCCGCAGCAGCTTGCGCGCCTGGGCCATATCGCCGGTGCTGTCCACGGCATACCCCAGACTGGCGGCGATCTCCGAGCAGGCCGAGCGCGCCGCCGGATCGGCGTCCACGACCAGCAGGTAAAGCTTTCCCGTCGGCTCTGCTACTTGGGGGATGAATTCCATGGCCCTTGGTGAAACATCTTTTCCGAGCATTGTATTCGCCTCGCGTGCAATTGGGTAAGGTGCGTCTTGCGGGGTTTGTTTCTGGCTCAGTGGCCTCTGACCGGCAGATCGATCTGGAAGCAGGCGCCTGAAGGGTCGCGATTGGCGGCGTTGATGCGCCCGCCGCCGGCTTTCACGATGGAGCGGGTGATGGAGAGGCCCAGCCCGCGCTGCACAGCAGGCTCCTCTCGATAGCCGCGTGCGCTGGAGGCCTTTGACCGGGTGGAAAAGCCGGGCAGGAAGACCTTCTCAATCGCATGCCGCGGCAGGCCGGGGCCGTTGTCTTCTATGGTCAGCGTCAGCCACCGGGTGGTCCCAGGTTTGGTTGGGCTCTCGCGGAGGCTTACGCGGACTGATCCGCCTCCGGTCATCGCCTCCGCGGCGTTCTTGACCAGGTTGACCAGAATGCGGGTCAGGTCCTCGCCCGTCATCCTTACTGGCAACGCGCCACCGGCGGTTTCAAGGCTCAGCTTGATCGCAGGCCCGGCCAGCGCCGCCAGCAGATTTTCGCTGGCAACCAGCTCCGCGGCCAGATTTTCGATCGGCGCGGTCTGCATCTGCTCCCACCGCCGGGTGGCCGGTTCACGCCGGTGAGCCGCATCGACCCAGGCCCGGTCATCCACAGCGGCTGCGGCATCCGGCTGAGCGGCTCCGCGACTGTCCATCGTCACCAGCTTCTGCACCAGCTTCCGGCTGGCAGATGCCACCAGCCTCAACTCGATTCCATAGTGACGATATGGAGCTGTCAGCACTCCCGGCTCCTCCAGCAAGTCGCAATAAAGCCCCAGCGCCGCCACCATGTTCCGTGCATCGTGGACCACCTCTGCGCGACTTTCTCCGCGCTCGCTCAGGTTGGCCAGAGTCTGCACCACCGATTCCAGGCGCCTCCGGTCTGCCGCGTTCTGCTCCCCCGTCTGTTCAAACTGCTGCATTCCAGTCCCTTTCATTTCTGATTTTTGAAGCCCGTGGGCATCCCGTCACTGCATCCGCGCCTGGGATTTGTCCTCTTCTAATACACGCAGCGTGCCAAACTCGGACAATAGCATCAGGTGATTGAAAGAAAGAGGTTTAACGCCACCTCACCGGGATTTGCGCAGGGCGAAACAAACGTGCTGCGTCTCAAAATGGGAATGGGCGGTTGGCAGTTTGGCAGCAGCATTATGATTTTGAACGGGTTAGGGATCGATTCCTTTTGCGGGTCTCTGGAACCGCTATTTCCCGTTCTGACACTGGCCAGTGTCCGCATCGGGAGACAGGCCAGCACGCGCTTCCCGTACAATCCCCCTATGAACGCTCAAGGCTCGAGGCCTTTCTTTCGTCCAGGCGGGCGGATGCCCGCGCAGTTGCGTCCTCTTTCTTTCTCGCCCGGCTTTGTGCAGACGGCTGAAGGCTCGGTGCTGGTTTCGCTTGGCAATACCCGCGTGCTGGCCAACGCCACCGTTGAGCAGGGCGTTCCGGGCTGGCTGCGCCACTCCGGGCGCGGCTGGGTGACGGCCGAGTACGCCATGCTGCCGCGCTCCACGGTGACCCGCACCCCGCGTGAGAGCGAGCGAGGCAAGATTGGCGGCCGCACGCACGAGATTCAGCGGCTGATTGGGCGCAGCCTGCGCTCGGTGGTAGACATGCAGGCCCTGGGCGAGCGGACGGTGATTCTGGACTGCGACGTGATTCAGGCCGACGGCGGCACGCGCACGGCGGCGATTACCGGCGCGGCGGTGGCGCTGTCGCTGGCGATGAACGCGCTGGTGGCTGCGGGCACGCTGAAGGAGTCGCCCATGAAGCAACTTGTTGCCGCGACGTCGGTGGGAATCCTGGGCGGCGCGGCTCTGCTTGACCTTTGCTATGAAGAGGACTCGCAGGCCGAGGTGGACATGAACGTGGTGATGACCGCCGATGGCGGACTGGTGGAGACACAGGCGACGGCGGAGAAAGGAAGCTTTTCCCGCGCGCAGCTCAATGGGCTTATCGACCTGGCCGAGGCGGGTCTGCGCGAAATCTTCGCCGCGCAGCGGGCGGTTCTGGGGCAATAGGGAATCGCAGGCCACCGGAACCGGATTGCGCGGAGCGCCAGTGATTCGAGGTCAGCGGTGCGCATACTTGTGAACGAGTTTTGCGGGCATCCTTTCGGCCTGGACTTGAGCCGGGAGCTGGCGCGGCGCGGCCATGCGGTTCTACACACCTATTTTGCCGATAACACGAGCACGCCCAAGGGATCTGATTCGGCTGCGGAGAATCCGCCCGCTCTGACGATCAAAGGGCTTCACATTCAGCGCGCGTTTGTGAAGCACGGGCTGCTGAGCCGGCGGGCAGCCGACGTCGAATATGGGCAGGCGGTGGCGGCTGAGGTCAGGCGCTTTGTGCCGGATGTGGTGCTTTCAGGCGACATGCCGCTGGATGGGCAGCACATTCTGCAGGAGGCCGCGCACAGGGCCAATGCGCGGT